>JASHXZ010000570.1 GCA_030043285.1 Xanthobacteraceae bacterium
AAAGCCCAAAAGAATTGTGACAAGCGCTATCAAAATGTAATTCGGCCGATCGTCGAAACCGATACCCCAACCGACCTGGTGAGTGAGCCAGGAGTAGAGCAATACAACGATCCACCCTGCAAAGAGACTATCGGTCAATGCCGCGCCAGCTTCCATCTTCTTTAGAATCGCAGCGCCGTTCGCGTCTCGCATAGACACCCAATCGAGACGCGTGTAAACGGCGTCGAAAATCTTGGAGGCAGAAGTCGTGTGGAATTCGTAGTTCAGTCGCATAAATTTTCTTACTGTCATTATGAACCATGGTCTCCATATAACGTAGTTGAGCATAGCACTGATCGTCGTTAGGACGTGACCTACTATGTAACCTAAACCCACCAGGGCTATGAACGAGGCGAAGCTGGCAGATTTTTCTATGTGCTCCCACGTGGGAGAGATTACCAGTACAAGAACTGACACTCCCGCCGCTATTCGCGCGATAACGTCATAATAAATTTCCGGTACTAATCCCGAGACATTGTCGGTCGCCATGGCTCACCCTCCCACCACGGCTATAGGTTAAGACCAAAATTCGATCTACGGTAGAGGCCAACCATGACTTTCCCCTCAATCATACGGGTGCAGCAAGCAAGCGTGGCCCGGATGAAGCGCAGCGTAATCCGGGAACGACATGGAGGCCGCGAGGTCGTCCCGGATTTCGCTTCGCTCCATCCGGGCTACGATGCTACGTTGCCGGTCCCCGCCCGCAGGAGAGACAGCACAATGCGAGAGTTCTCGCGCCGCTCGGCGCTCGCCGCCGCATTTGCCGCAACTACAGGAGTCTTGGCCTTGTCCGAATCCGCTGACGCCCAGAATGTCGTGACCACGCCGTCCGGCCTCAAATACATCGACCTCAAGGTCGGCACCGGCGCCTCGCCGCGGACCGGCCAGACCTGCGTGATGCATTACACCGGCTGGCTCTACGAGGACGGCAAGAAAGGCGCGAAATTCGACTCCTCGGTCGACCGCGGCGAGCCGTTCGAATTCAAGATCGGCATGGGCCAGGTCATTCGCGGCTGGGACGAAGGCGTCGCCACCATGAAGGTCGGCGGCAAGCGCACGCTGATCATCCCGCCGGCGCTCGGCTACGGCGCGCGCGGCGCCGGCGGCGTCATCCCGCCAAACGCGACGCTGTTGTTCGACGTCGAGCTGCTCGGGGTCAAATAATCATCCGCACCGGTACAAAGAATCCTCATCCTGAGGTGCCCGCGCGCAGCGCGGGCCTCGAAGGATGCTGCTCAGGCGCCCGGGCCTGCATCCTTCGAGGCTCGCTTCGCTCGCGCCTCAGGATGAGGGAAACCCTTTACGTCCGCTGCCGGTCGTTGTCGATCGGCAGCACCTGGCCGCTGATCGACTTCCCCGCGTCGGACGCCAAGAACACCGCGAGCGCCGCGATGTCTTTCGGGTCGATCATCGCCTTGATCGACTGCTCGGCCATCGCCGCAGCGCGCACTTCGGTGAGCGTCCTGCCGCTGATCTGGGCGCGGCCGGCGAACACGCGCTCGATGCGGTCGCCTTCGACGGCGCCGGGCGCGATGGCGTTGGCCCGGATGCCGAATTCGCCGAGCTCGATCGCCAGCGTCTTGGTGAAGCCGATCACGCCCCATTTGGTGGCGGCGTAGGGGCTGCGATTGCGAAAGCCGAAGCGGCCGGCGACCGAGGACATGTTAATGATGATTCCGGCCTTCGATTGCTTGAGGTGCGGGATCGCCAGCCGGGTGACGTCGAACATGGCGGTGAGATTGACCGCGACCACCTTGTCCCAATCGTCGGGCGGATAATCGGCGACCGGCAGCGTCATGCCCGAGATGCCGGCATTGTTGATCAGGACGTCGAGGCCGCCGAGCCGCGCCACCGCGTCCGGCACCATGGCCTCGATGTCGGCACGG
Source organism: Xanthobacteraceae bacterium (assembly GCA_030043285.1). Classification (GTDB taxonomy): domain Bacteria; phylum Pseudomonadota; class Alphaproteobacteria; order Rhizobiales; family Xanthobacteraceae; genus BOG-931. The sequence goes on from JASHXZ010000570.1 coordinate 1,926, forward strand.
CGCGACAGGTCGCAGGGTCGCGCGATCACGCCGGGGATCTCCTTCGCGATCTCCTCGAGCGCCGCCAAGTCGATGTCGCAGACGAACACGCGCGCGCCGGTCGCAGCGAACGCGCGCGCGAATTCGCGGCCGATGCCGGCGGCGGCAGCGGTGATCAAAACCCGTTGCGGCATTGTCCCTCCCTCACCCGTCGCATCTTCGTCTGCGGGCGCGCGCAAAAGCAAGTAACCGTAGCGGCTCCGAGAATCGCGCCGGCTTTGGTAAACGAGATATGAATCCCCGGAAAAACAAACTTTGGGACTCTCCACTGAGTCTCGCTCATGCTCCGCGTATCGATTCCCGGAGCCGCCGATGCACAAGGCCCTCTTTTTCGCCCTTTTGGCTGCCTGCGCGGTCAACGTGGCGTGCCTGTGCAGCCACCTCTAGCGCCTGATACGATGCCGCCATGGACGACTTCCCCGTAGCCCCACCGATCGTCGTCAAGGACACTCCGAAACCGCGGCGCCTGACGACGCTCAAGGACGCGCGCGACTATGTCGACGCGGCGCTGCGGCTCGGCCGGCCGGAGCCATGGCGCGAGGTCTGGCACCGCCTCAAGGCGGTGACCGACGAAGAGGCCGCGATCGAGGCGATCGGCGATTTGCGCGAGCTGCTGGCGGACGAAGATTTGTTGATTACCGGCGGCAACTAAACCCGCAACCCGGATGAGCCAAACCCATCCGGGTCTTGTCTTCCAACGCGTTGCGCTTCCGCCTTAGCGCTCCGCGCCTCGGCGCCACTCAAACCGCGCCTTAGCTCGCAGAGCGAACGTAGGCGGGTCGCTCGTGCAGGCTCCCGCGCCTTCGCTCAGCAGTGACCGTTGTGCCGCACGTTGACCCGGTCGTGCGCGGCCATGCAACTGTTGCTGAAGGTTTCGCCGTTGCAGCCGCAGACCGGAGCGAAGATGAACGGACAGATGGTCGGAACGGCGGCGCAGTGTCCCCAGGCGCGCGGCGAGCAAACGCCCACCCGCAACTGGCAATACTCACCGGCGCC
>JASHXZ010000099.1 GCA_030043285.1 Xanthobacteraceae bacterium
CCGAGCATCAGCAGCACCGAGCCGAGCGCGTCGATGCGATGCGGCCGCTTCGGCACGGTCTCGTCGAGGCACAGCGCGAGGATGGCGATGGCGGCGATGCCGATCGGAATATTGATCCAGAACACATAAGCCCAATGCAGGTGCTGCACGATGAAGGCGCCGAGCGTCGGACCGGCTATCGCGGCCACGCCCCAGACTGCCGACAGCCAGCCTTGCACGCGCGGACGTTCATGCGCGCCGTAAATATCGCCGACGATCGTGGTCGCTATCGATTGTATGGAGCCGGCGCCGAGCCCCTGGACGATGCGGAAGACGACGAGCAGGAGCATGCTGCGCGTAAAACCGCAGGCTGCCGAACCGGCCAGAAAGATCACGGCACCAACGACGAATACCGGCTTGCGGCCGTGCAGGTCGGCGAGCCGGCCGTACAGCGGTGTCGACACCGCAGTGGCCAGCAGATAGGCGGCGAACACCCAGCTGAACAGCCGGAAGCCGCCGAGGTCCGCCACGATGGTCGGCATCGCGGTCGCCACGATGGTGGCTTCCACCGCGGCCATGAAGATGGCCAGCATGCAGGCGGCCGTCACCAGTCGCCGCTGGATGATGAATTCGGCGGATACGGATTGCGAGGCTTCAGACAACGCTTTGTTCCAAACCGTTCGACTTGAGGCCCCTGAGCCGATAGGTGGCACAGACCGGCAATGATGCAAATTGGCTCGCGCGCACAGCCGCTATGCCGTCCTTCTGATCGGCTGACAACCAATGTCTGCGCCGGGCGCAACGGTTGGCCTCCCGCGCCGCGCCACCCATTTAATCCTTAAGACCGGCAGAGGAGGTTCTGATGGCCGAGTTTACAAGACCGCGCGTCGTCGGATTCAACCACATTGCGCTGGAGGTCGGCGATATCGACGAAGCGTTGGCGTTCTATGGCCGTCTCTTCAGCTTCGAGCTGCGCGGCAAGAGTGCTTCGATGGCCTTCATCGACCTCGGCGACCAGTTCATTGCGCTGCAGAAGGGCCGCCGGCAGCCCGCCGACGACGGCCGCCACTTCGGCCTTGTCGTCGACGACAAGGAAGCGGCCCGCAAGGCGCTCGAGGTCGCGGGCGTTACGCCGCTCGAAGGTCCGTTTCTCGATTTTCGCGACCCCTGGGGCAACCGCATCGAGATCGTCGGCTACGACAACATCCAGTTCACCAAGGCGCCGAACGTGCTGCGCGGCATGGGCCTGACGCACTTGGCCAAGAACGACAAAGCAAAAAAGGAATTAGCCGAAAAAGGCATGGCGCCGGAGTAGCGCAATAGCGTGACAGCAGGGCCGGGCGTTGTCCTCGGCTAGTGACCTCTTGGCTGCAAGTCCAGCCAGCCCAATGCAGTTTCTTCGACGCGTGAAACCCCAGCACTCTACGCCAGCTCGGGAATAGCCTCACTGATTTTCAAATGCACCCATCCGAGTAATATGAGATTGCGAATAGCATCCGCGACCGCTTCTCTCTTTTCATCGGAGCGCCAGGACTTTTTCCAGTCGAGAATGTAGTTCTGTAAATCCTGCTCGGTCGTATCACCGTTGCGCTTAGACTTGAGCTGCCGCGCGGCAAAGAACACGGTCATGACCTCCTCCGCCTGCTCTGTACTTTTGATCCGGCTGAACAGATCGACCGCCTTGTTAATCTTCCTTTGATAAAGCGCAATTTGCTCTTGATATTGGTTGCGATCTTTAAGGTATTGGGGCGCGACGCGAAGCGCGATCATCCGCCCAAGTTGCCGTTCAAGCAACCAATTGCGGTTGGCGAAATCATGCAGTGCAAGCTTCACGTCGCCTGCGAAAGGACCATAGCTACCCTTGCTGAAGTGGAAGCCCGTCGGCACCCCCATTTCGGTCACGACGTAGCTGATCTTTTGGAAAATCGTACGGCCTACCGGGTTCGCGTAGGGTTGGGCCTCTAGCTCCTGCAGAACCTCCATGAGCACGATCCACTCGGGTTTGAGCGGTTTGTGCTTGCGCCCCTTGCCCTCCAGGCTCATTTGCGACGGCGCTGACAGAAACTCTTCTGTCAGCTGCTGCTTGGGTGTTCCGTATGGCGCATAGACTTCGACATCGATCGGCAGGTTACGTAGTTTGCGAAAGATTAGCGGACCAACCTCGGACCACTCCAATCCTCCATTGCCACAGCCAAGCGGTGGCAATGCCAAACTAGTAATTCCCCATTCCACAATGTGCCCTGCGAGATAGTCAAGTCCGCCCTCTATGTCGGCGAGCCGCGACGGCGAGCGCCAGTGATCCTTGGTGGGGAAGTTGATGATTTGAGCACCGGATGGGTCTTGATAAAGATAGGGCTCGCGAAGCCGCACCGCCTTGCGGCCCACACGGCTCCTGTAATCTTCGAACATGGCCGGGAATTGCTTCTTGAACTGCTCGGCGACACCCTTACCCATCACGCCCACGCAATTTACCGTGTTCACCAGGGTTTGCGCCCGGCTTTCGAATAAGTCCCCAATGAGCGCCTTGAACATGGAAAGAATGATTCCCTAGCGAAAGAATAACACAGGATTGAGAGTGACTGGCAGGGCTAACCCGAGGGTTTCCACACGCCTCATCGTGGCTTCGTCGACAGCGTAGGCGCCTGAGACGTACCGCGCCTCGACGCGCTCTGGCACCAGAACCTCGGCGCACTTTTGCGAACTGTGCCGGTAGTAAGCGACCGGATCGTCCGGGTGTCGCCAATCCATTGCATAGATGGCGTCGAAGTCCAGCACTTGCCACTGCCGCGGGTGCAGAAAACGGACGTAGTCGCTTGCGGCATTTTGATCGGATATTACCGTGCCGGGAATCGATAGCACCATTGTACAAACTCGCAGTATACAAAGATCCGATGCTTGATCCCTTCGCTTAAACATCATCGGGTTTCGAGCGTGAAAATAGAGGTTTGCATACTGGTGAAGCTTCAGTCCTCCGGGCACCAGCTTCTTATCCCGCCTATCTTGGACCGGCTGTAATGCCACCGAGTGATGCTTGAGATTGGCCGCACGTTCGTGCGACAGAATTCCTTGTTTCATGACGGAAACAAGATTTCCAATCGGCATTATGCAATGCAACTCAGTGACGCGCGGGTCCACCACTATGCACTCCGCGCTGTTAGAGCTTGGACGTTAGCTACGCGCAGCTTGCGGGAAATGTCTTCGGGTCAGAGCGTATCATGTGCCCAGCAAGTATTCGAGCTTCGAAGCCCTTACGACAACAGCGGCGACCAGGCGGGGTCGGAGGCGTAGCTCGGGGTCGGCACGCGCAGCTGATTGCGGCCGGAAATGTCGATCGTGTAGAGCGAGGGGCCCGGGCTGCCGATCTGGTCGCTGAAGTACATGATGACGCGGCCGTTCGGCGCGAAGGTCGGGCCTTCGTTGTGGAAACCTTCGGTGAGGATGCGTTCGCCGGAGCCGTCCGGTTTCATCACGCCGATGCCGAACGTTTGGGCCGACTGCTTGGTGAAGGCGATGTAGTCGCCGCGCGGCGACCACACCGGCGTCGAGTAGATGCCGTCGCCGAAGCTGATGCGGGCCGCCGGGCCGCCGGCCGAGGCCATGACGTAGATTTGCGGCTGGCCGCCGCGGTCCGAGGAAAAGCAGATCTTGCTGGCGTCCGGCGAATAGCACGGCGAGGTGTCGATCGCCTGCGTGTTGGTCAGCCGCGTCGTCTGCTGGGACCGCAGGTCCATGACGAAGATGTTGGAGTTCGAGCCTTCCTGCAGGCTCATGATCACGCTGCGGCCGTCGGGCGAGAACCGCGGCGAAAAACTCATGCCGGGGAAATTGCCGACCAGCTCGCGTGCACCCGAAGTGACGTTGAGCAGATAGACCCGCGGATCGCCCTCGCCGTAGGCCATGTAGGTGATTTCCTGGGTCGACGGCGAGAACCGCGGCGTGAGCACGAGCTCGTCGCCGCGGGTGAGATACTGCACGTTGGCGCCGTCCTGATCCATGATGGCGAGCCGCTTGACGCGCCGCTCCTTCGGCCCGGTCTCGTCGACGAACACGACGCGGGAATCGAAATAGCCCTTGTCGCCGGTGATGCGCTCGTACACCGCGTCGGAAATGATGTGGCCGAGGCGGCGCCAGTTCTCCGGCGTTGTCAGATATTGCTGGCCGGCGCCGAGTTGCTGCCCGGCGAGCACGTCCCACAGCCGGAATTCGGCTTTGAGGCGGCCGTCGCTCTGGCGGCCGACGCGACCGGTGATCAGCGACTGGGCGTTGATGGTGCGCCAGCTGTTGAAGTTGGGCACGGTGTCGAAATTGGTGATCTTCTCGATGAACGCCGACGGATCGATCGGAACGAACAGCCCGCTGCGCT
>JASHXZ010000571.1 GCA_030043285.1 Xanthobacteraceae bacterium
GCCGAACAGCAGCACGTCGTCGGCGCGAAAAGCATAATCGAGATAGGACTGCGCCGCGGTGGTGGTGAAAAGGACAAGGCGGCAGCCGTGCGTCTGCCGCCAGCTTTCGAATGTCGCCCATGAAACGTGGCGGATAAGCGCAACCGCGTCGAGGTAATCCATGCCGGCGCGGCGAAAGGCGCGATCGGACATGGGAAAGGCCGCCGGCGCGATGAGATGAGCCTTGATGCCGAGGCAGGCGGCAAGCCGCAGGATGGTGCCTGTGTTCTGCGGGATGTCCGGTTGGTAAAGGGCGATGTGCATTGCGGCGGCCGCTTTGAGGCCACACTTGCGCTCGGTCGGCAAGGGTGCCAATAGAACGCCGCCGGATTGCGTCGCTGCCGACCTTCCCCAGGCCGGTGCGACCGGATCATCCGCCGAGCCGTTCGAGCCTTTATCCCGCCTTTGGGAGCAAGGCTGGAGCGGGAGGGCGGCCTGCAGCGCGGGTGGTCGAACGGCAAGACGTAAAGAGGGTCGAGACGGTGATTGTCATCTCAACGGCCGAGCCGATGCGCCGCGACTTCCTTTCCGTTGGTCTGATTTCCCGCAAGGCTTAAGGTTCGATCATGAGCGGACATGCCACTTACGAGCCGCGCAGCCCATTCATGAAATGGATGGAACGGCGGCTGCCGATTGCAAGCCTCGTCTATTCGTCGTTCATCGCCTATCCGACGCCGCGCAACTTGAACTACTGGTGGACGTTCGGCGGCATTCTCGCCTTCATGCTCACCGTGCAGATCGTCACCGGCGTCGTGCTGGCAATGCATTACACGCCGAACGTCAATCTCGCCTTCGATTCCGTCGAATCGATCATGCGCGACGTCAATTACGGCTGGTTGTTGCGCTACATTCATGCCAACGGCGCTTCGTTCTTCTTCGTCGCCGTCTACATCCATATCGCGCGCGGCATGTATTACGGCTCCTACAAGGAGCCGCGCGAGGTGCTGTGGATCCTCGGCGTGATTCTGTTCTTGCTGATGGTGGTGACCGGCTTCATGGGCTACGTGCTGCCGTGGGGTCAGATGAGCTTCTGGGCCGCTACCGTCATCACCAACCTGTTTTCGGCGATCCCGGCGGTGGGCGGCGGCATCGTCACCTGGCTGTGGGGTGGCTTCGCGGTCGGCAATCCGACGCTCAATCGCTTCTATTCGCTGCACTATCTGTTGCCGTTCGTGATTGCCGGTGTGGTCGTGCTGCACATCTGGGCGCTCCACATGGTCGGCCAGAACAACCCGACCGGCGTCGAGCCGAAGACCGAGAAGGACACCGTGGCGTTCACGCCGTACGCGACCATCAAGGATGCGTTCTTCGTCGGCCTGTTCTGCATCGTGTTCGCCTGGTTCATCTTCTACGTCCCGAACTATCTCGGCCACACCGACAATTACATTCCGGCCAATCCGGGCCAGACCCCGACCCACATCGTGCCGGAATGGTATTACCTGCCGTTCTACGCGATCCTGCGCGCCATTCCGAGCAAGCTGCTCGGCGTCACCGCGCTGGCGAGCTCGATCCTGATCCTTGCCTTCATGCCCTGGCTCGATACGTCGGTCGTGCGTTCGGCCAAATATCGGCCGCTGTATCGCCAGTTCCTGTTCATCTTCTTTGCCGTAGTGATCGGGCTCGGCTACCTCGGCTCGCAGGAGCCGGCCGGCGGCTATGTGATCGCGGCGCGGCTGTTCACGGTCTACTACTTCGCCTTCTTCCTGATCATTCTGCCGTTGCTCGGCTTGTTCGAGCGGACCAAACCGTTGCCGAATTCGATTTCCGAATCCGTGCTGCGCAAGGGCGCGCCGATCGGCGCGTCCGGCCCGCCGCCAGCCGGCAGCAGAGCGTAGCGGGAGCCGCATCATGAAGTCCTATCGCGAACTCATGACGGCATTGCTGCTGGCCGCTGCGGTGGCCGGCATGGCGCTTCCCGCCCGCGCCCAGGAGGCGGATGCGCCGCCGCTGCAGAGTTGGTCGTTTGCCGGCCCGTTCGGCCAATTCGACCCCGAGCAATTGCAGCGCGGCTTCAAGATCTATCGCGAGGTCTGCTCGACCTGCCACAGCCTCAAATTGCTGTCGTTCCGCAATCTCGCCGATCCCGGCGGCCCGGACTTCACCGAAGCGCAGGCCGCGGCCATCGCGGCGACCTTCCAAGTCACCGACGGCCCCAACGATCAGGGCCAGATGTTCCAGCGGCCCGGAAAGATTTCCGATTATTTCCCGCCGCCGTTCGCCAACGATCAGGCGGCGCGAGCGGCGCTCGGCGGCGGGCTGCCGCCGGACATGTCGACACTCGCCAAGGCGCGCGGCTACGACCGCGGTTTTCCCTGGTTCATCTTCGACGCCTTCACCCAATATCAGGAGGGCGGACCGGACTACATTCACGCCATTCTCAACGGCTACAGCGATCCGCCGGCCGGCTTCGCGCTGCCGCCGGGCGCGCAGTACAACAAATACTTTCCAGGCCACGCCATCGCGATGCCCAAGCCGATCAATGACGGTCAGGTGAAATTCACCGACGGCACGCCGGAGACGGTTGACCAATACGGCCGCGACGTCGCCGCCTTCCTGATGTGGGCGTCGGAGCCGAAGCTCGATGAGCGCAAGCGCCTCGGCTTCCAGGTCATGATCTATCTGATCGTGCTGTCGGGTCTGCTCTATTTCACCAAGAAGAAGCTCTGGCACGAGGTCGAGCTGCATCCGGAGCTCGAGCAGCCGCGGGCGCCGACCGCGTATCGCTGAACGCATCGCGCGGTCAGAACGACCAGCGGTGCAGCATGACAAGATTGCCATCGCCGAATGCGGCGATCAGCGCCGTCACCAGCATGAGCAGAAAGCCGACGACGATCGCTGCTGGAATCGCCGCCAGCGCCG
>JASHXZ010000572.1 GCA_030043285.1 Xanthobacteraceae bacterium
GCGCCTCGACTTTCTGCTGCGCCTTCTCCAACGCTTTGTTGATCCAGGGATGGATGATGGCCTCGTTCTCCTTCAGCCCGAGCTTCGTCAGCATGCCGTCGAGCTTGTCGGTGCCGAAGATGCGCATCAGATCGTCTTCGAGCGACAGGAAGAATTTCGAGTGGCCGGGGTCGCCCTGGCGGCCGGAGCGGCCGCGCAGCTGATTGTCGATGCGGCGGCTTTCATGCCGCTCGGTGCCGAGCACGTAGAGGCCGCCGGCGGCGAGCGCCTTTTCCTTCAGGCGCGCGACCTGGGCTCGGATCTCGGCTGCGGCCGGCGATTTTTCGCGCTCGCGCAGGTCCTCGATCTCGGCGATTTCCTGGCGGATGCGCATGTCGGCGTTGCCGCCGAGCTGAATGTCGGTGCCGCGGCCCGCCATGTTGGTGGCGATGGTGATGGCGCCGGGCACGCCGGCCTGCGCGACGATATAGGCTTCCTGCTCGTGATAACGGGCGTTGAGGATGGCGAACACCTTGGCCTTGGATGCGCCCTCGTCGCCCGAATAAAGCGCGGCGAACGCGTTGGGATCGGCGAAGTCGTGCTGCTCCCAGCCGTGCTTGCGCAACAGATCGGCGAGCTGCTCGGACTTCTCGATCGAGGTGGTGCCGACCAGCACCGGCTGGCCGCGGGTCTTGCAGTCCTCGATCAGCGCCAGAATGGCGCGATATTTTTCCGTCGCCGTGCGATAGACCTCGTCGTCATCGTCGGCGCGGATCATCGGCATGTTGGTGGGAATTTCCAAAACTTCGAGATTGTAGATGTCCATGAACTCGTCGGCCTCGGTGACGGCCGTTCCGGTCATGCCGGCGAGTTTTTCGTACATGCGGAAGTAATTCTGGAACGTGATCGAGGCGAGCGTCTGGTTCTCCGGCTGGATCGGCTGGTGCTCTTTGGCCTCGAGCGCCTGGTGCAGGCCTTCCGAATAGCGGCGGCCCGGCATCATGCGGCCGGTGAACTCGTCGATGATGACGACCTCGCCGTTGCGCACGATGTAGTCCTTGTCGCGGGCGAACAGCTTGTGGGCGCGCAGCGCCTGGTTGACGTGATGGACGACCGAGACGTTCTCCACGTCGTAGAGCGAATCGGACTTGAGCTGGCCGGCGTCGCGCAGCCACTGCTCCATCCGCTCCATGCCGATTTCGGTGAGGTTGACGGTGCGCTGCTTCTCGTCGACCTCGTAGTCGGTCTTCTCGAGCTTGGGGATGAACGTATCGATGGTGTTGTAGAACTCGGAGCGGTCGTCGAGCGGACCGGAAATGATCAGCGGCGTGCGCGCCTCGTCGATCAGGATCGAGTCGACCTCGTCGACGATGGCGTAGACATGGCCGCGCTGCACCATGTCCTCGAGCCGGTACTTCATGTTGTCGCGCAGATAATCGAAGCCGAGCTCGTTGTTGGTGCCGTAGGTGACGTCGCAGTCGTATTCCTTTTTGCGCTGCTCGTCGTCGAGGCCGTGCACGATGACGCCGACCGTGAGCCCGAGGAACTTGTAGATCTGGCCCATCCATTCGGCGTCGCGTTTGGCCAGATAATCGTTGACGGTGACGACGTGGACGCCGCGGCCGGCGAGCGCATTGAGGTAGACCGGTAGAGTAGCGACCAGCGTCTTGCCTTCGCCGGTCTTCATCTCGGCGATCCTGCCTTCGTGCAGCACCATGCCGCCGATCAGCTGCACGTCGAAATGGCGCTGGCCGAGCGTGCGCTTGGCGGCCTCGCGCACGGTGGCGAAGGCCGGCACCAGGATGTCATCGAGGGCCTTGCCCTCGGCGATCTCGCGCTTGAACGCCTCGGTGCGCTCGCGCAACGCCTCGTCGGAGAGCTGCTCGAGTTCGGCTTCCAGCGCGTTTATGGCCTCGACGCGCGGCCGATATGAACGGATGCGCCGGTCATTGGAGGAACCGAACAGTTTGCGGGCGACCGCACCGATCATCGCAAGGTCATCCTTCCGCTTTGTGCTGGACCCGACGCCGCGCTACGCAATGCCGATGCTGTCCGCGACCCGGCGCCCATGGTTCGTCTTCGTCGCGATGGTGCAATGGCCAAGTTGCGGAAAAATCGGCGCTATTCGGGTTTCTGCGAGGCGACAATGCAAGCGATGGCATGCGAAGCAATAGCCGCCCAGACTCTCAATCACAGATATGGGGGGGTGGTTTTCTTGTCAATGCGACCGGAAATTCACGCGCTCGTTAAGGCCGGCGGTCATTCTTCCATTGCCAATGCGGCCCAATTCGGCGAGTGTCCGCGCCCAACAGCCGCCCGGCCCTGCGGCAGAGGCAGCATAGCGGCAATGCCGGCCAAGTAGGCCGGCCCGGGGCAGGCCGGGGACGGCGCAGCGTCTGGACAGCCAAAACGTCGATGCGGGGTGCCGCGCCCGCGACACAAGGCCCGCGACACAGGGATCGTGACACAAGGATGAAGCCGATGACTTCACGATACGCCTTTCTTATCCGCCCACTTGGCGTGATCGCGCTCATCGCGGCGATGATGGCGCCTGCCGCGCTCCGCGCGGAGGATTCCGATGCGGTGATCGCCCGCGTCAACGGCGTCGACATCCGCCAAAGCGATCTGGCTTTCGCCCAGGAGGAGGTCGGCTCCAGCATGCCGGCGCAGATCCCGCCGGAGCAGAAGCGCGAGTACCTCATCACCTATCTGACCGACGTCGTGATCCTGGCGCAGGCCGCCGAGCAGCAGAAGCTGGACGACAAACCTGACGTCAAACGCCAGATGGCATTCGAGCGCAACAAAGTGCTGATGGAGGCGCTGTTGCACAATGCCGGCCAGGCCGCGCAGACCGACGACGCCATGCACAAGGTCTACGACGAGGCGGTCAAGCAGACGGCAAACGAACAGGAGGTGCGGGCGCGGCATATCCTGGTGCCTACCGAGGAGGAGGCCAAGGCGATCGAGGCGCAGCTCAAAGCCGGCGCCGATTTTGCGACGCTCGCCAAGGAGAAATCCAAGGATCCGGGCGCGGCCAATGGCGGCGATCTCGGCTATTTCACCAAGGACCAGATGGTGCCCGAATTTGCCGACGCTGCGTTCAAGCTCGACAAGGGCCAAATCTCCGATCCGGTGCACACCCAGTTCGGCTGGCACATCATCAAGGTCGAGGACAAGCGCATCAAGCCGACCCCGTCCTTCGACGACGTCAAGGGCCAGATCGAGAATTATGTGGCGCACCGCGCCCAGGCGTCGCTGGTCGACAACCTGCGCAAGACCGCCAAGATCGAACGGCTCGATCAGCCGCCGGCGCCGAACCCTTCGCTCAATCCCGGCGCGCCGGTGAAAAAGTAGTGTCCGCCACCCTCTTGCGGGGCGCGCCAAAAACCTTTGTTGTCATTCCGGCCGAGCGAAGCGAGAACCGGGATCCATAGCCACAGCCGGTCGAGACAGACCTGATCAATCGTGGTTATGGATTTCGGGTCTGCGCTTTCGGCGCGCCCCAGAATGACGCCTAGCCATGCCGCCCTCCCTATCTCCCCTCGCGCCCGCGTTCTTTCCCGAAATGCCGCCGGTTGCCGGCGTGCGGCTCGCCACCGCCGCGGCCGGCATTCGCTATCCCGGACGCACCGACGTGTTGCTCGCGGTGTTCGATCCCGGCACGTCGGTCGCCGGCGTGTTGACGCGCTCGAAATGTCCGTCGGCGCCGGTCGATTGGTGCCGTGTGCGGCTCAAAGGCGGCGGCGCCGCCGCGCTCGTCGTCAATTCCGGCAATGCCAACGCCTTTACCGGCAAGTCCGGTAAAGCCTCGACCGCGATGACCGCCGACTTTGCCGCCGCCGCGGTCGGCTGCAAGCCCGACCAGGTGTTTTTGGCTTCGACCGGCGTGATCGGTGAGCCGCTCGATGCCAGCAAATTCGGCGACGTCATGGAGCGCTTGGCCGCGGCGGCCGCGCCGGGCGGCTGGGAGGTCGCTGCCAAGACGATCATGACCACCGACACGTTTCCTAAGGGCGCCGCCGCCATGGTGCGGTTCGGCGCGACCGCGGTCACGATCTGCGGCATCGCCAAGGGCGCCGGCATGATCGCGCCCGATATGGGCACCCTGCTGTCTTTCGTGTTCACCGACGCGCCGATCGCGCCCGCGGTGTTGCGCGGCCTCCTTCGCGACGGCGTCGAAGATACCTTCAACGCCGTGACGATCGACGGCGATACCTCGACCTCGGACACGCTGCTCGTCTTCGCCACCGGCGCTGCGGCGCTGCGCGGAGTCGAGAAGATCACGCGCGCAACCGATCCGCGGCTGCCGGCATTCCGCAAAGGCTTCAACGCCGTGCTCGCCGACCTTTCCGAGCAGATCGCGCGCGACGGCGAGGGCGCCCGCAAGCTGGTCGAGATCGTGGTCGAAGGCGCCAAGTCGAAAAGCTCGGCGCGGCGCATCGCGATGTCGATCGCCAACTCGCCCCTGGTCAAGACTGCGATCGCCGGCGAGGACGCCAATTGGGGCCGCGTCGTCATGGCGGTCGGCAAGGCCGGCGAGCCTGCCGATCGCGACCGGCTGTCGATCTGGTTCAACGGCATCCGCGTCGCCCACAAGGGCGCGCGCGATCCGGCCTACGACGAAGCCGCGGTTTCGGCGGCGATGCAAAAGCCGGAAATTTCGCTCAAAGTCGCGCTCGGCCTCGGCAAGGGCCGCGACCGCGTGCTGACCTGCGACCTGACCAAAGACTACGTGGCGATCAACGGAGACTACCGGTCGTAGGGCGATGAAACGATGTCGCGTCAGGCCGGCATCCGTGTCCGGCTTGCGCAAGCAGCCGTTTTGACGAGGCACAATGACGACATTCTCACGCAGAGACGTGCTCTACCTCGGGACCGGCGCGCTTGCATTGCCGGTCACATCGCATGGCGCGTGGGCGCAAGCGTATCCCGCGCATCCCGTGCGGATCATCGTCGGGTTCGCGGCGGGCAGTACAACCGACATCCTGGCGCGGCTGATCGGACAATGGCTATTGCAACGGCTCGGCCAGCAATTCATCGTCGAAAACAGACCGGGTGCCGGCGGCAATCTGGGTGCCGAAGCGGTGATCAACGCGGCGCCCGACGGCTATACCCTGCTCATGGTCCCGCCGGCCGTGGCGGCTAATGCGGCATTGTATCCGCATCTGAACTTCGACTTCATTCGCGACTCCGCTCCCGTCGCCGGCGTGGTACGCGTACCCAATGTCGTCGAGGTCAACCCGTCGGTTCCGGTCCACACCATTCCGGAGTTGATCGCCTACGCCAAGAGCAATCCGGGCAAGCTGAGCTTTGCCTCGGCGGGCATCGGCACGGCGAGCCATCTTGCCGGCCAATTGTTCAACGTGATGACCGGCGTCCAGATTCAGCATGTGCCGTATCGCGGTGACGGGCCGGCCATGGTCGATCTCATCGCCGGACAAGTGCAGGTTGGTTTTGCCACCATGACGGCCTCGATCGGCCACATCCGGGCAAATCGGCTGCGACCGCTGGCGGTGCCGACAGTCAAGCGCTCGGATGCGCTGCCCGGAGTGCCAAGCGTCAGCGAATTCGTTC
>JASHXZ010000573.1 GCA_030043285.1 Xanthobacteraceae bacterium
GCCGATACCGACCGAGCCGCCGGACGGCGAGAAGATCGCGGTGTTGATGCCGATCACGTTGCCGTTGACGTCAAACGCCGGACCGCCCGAATTGCCTTTGTTGATCGGGGCGTCGATCTGAATGTAATCGTCGTACGGCCCGGAGCCGATGTTGCGGCCCTCCGCCGAGACGATACCGGCCGTCACCGTGCCGCCCAAGCCGAACGGATTGCCGACCGCGACCACCCAGTCGCCGATCCGCGGCTCATGCTGGGCGAACTGCACGTACGGGAAGTTGCTCTTGCCGTCGACCTTGATCAGCGCCAGATCGGTCTTCGGGTCGGTGCCGATGACCTTGGCGGTGTAGATCGAGCCGTCATCGGTCGTCACCTGGACCGACGTGGCGTGGTCGACCACGTGATTGTTGGTCACCGCATAGCCGTCTGGCGTAATGAAAAAGCCGGAGCCCTCGCCGACGATGGTCCGATGTGCCTCCGGCATCTGCGGCTGCTGACCGTCATCGCCGTTGAAGCCGAACTGGTTGCCGAATTGCTGGAAGAACTTTTCCATGGGCGAGCCGGGCGCGAACGGCACGGCCTCGTCGTCGCGGCTGTTATGGCGCAGCGACGATACTTGAGCGCCGTCGATCTTGACGCGCACGGAAATGACCGCGGGCTTCACCTTGGCGACGATGTCGGCGAAGCTCGCCGGATGCGGCAGCGCGCTCGTTTCCGCGGCCTGCGCAGCCGACGGGCCGAAGCCAGCGTGCGACGTCTGGTAAAATCCAGGTCCGGCAATCACCGCGGCGAGGCCTAGAGCGGCGACCGAGGTAAGCAGCGCGACGCGGCGCCCGGTGAACTTCTTTTGGTTCCGCGGTTCGGCGGAATCGTTTGGTGTCATGACAGTCTCCAATACAGGACGGCGGCCCTTAAGGCCGGATTGCAACTGTCACTAAGATGGCCATGTCGAATTACATGGACGTGTAGAGCGGATTAATTCTTGGCAAGCTTCCGATTAACATTTGGCAATGTTGCTGGCGCGTAAAGTCAGTTCATCGCACCTCATTTCATCGGTGCGCTGTCGGGAAGAAAGCGCTGGCCGAACACCGGCTCTTTGTAGGGGGTCGGCGGCAATTGCCAGGCGCCGGTCGAGGGCGGCCGCACCTCGGCGTCGACGTGGACGTCGAGCAAATACGGCCGCTCGGCTTTGACCGCGTGCTCGAGCGCACCGCGAAAATCCTGCGAGCGCGTGACGGTGAGCGCCTCGACGCCTGAGGCCTTGGCCCAGGCGGCAAAATCGGGATTGTAGGGTTTTTTGTTGGCGCCCTGATGAAACATGGTGCCATGCTCGCGGCCGCCGAACAGGCCGAGCTGTATGTCGCGGATCGAGACCCAGCCGAAATTGTTCCAGATCACCCACACCACCGGAATGTTGTATTCAACCGCGGTGCACAGCACGTGCGGCACCATGGAAAAACAGCCGTCGCCGGTGACCGCCACAACCGGCCGATCGGGCGCCGCGAGCTTGGCGCCGAGCGCGCCGGCGGCGCCGAATCCCATGCCGGAAAAGCCCCACGAATTGAGCATGCATTGCGGCTGCCGCGCCTGCCAGAACTGCATGTACCAATTATGGCTGACGCCGACGTCGCAGCACAGAATCGCGTCATCCGGCAGCACGGCGCGGCAATCGGCGACGACGCGCTCCGGCCGCAGCGGCGACGTGTGCAGGTCGAAATTCGGCTGAACAAACTTGTCCCATTCGCCGCGCCACTTGGCGATGTCGGCGAGCCATTCCCGCGTGGCTTTCTTGACATCGCGACGCTCGCATTCGGCCAAGAGCTGACGCAAGAACGTGCGCGCGTCGGCAAGCACGCCGAGGTCCGGCGGATAATTGCGGCCAAGCTCGTCGGGATCGACATCGACATGGATCAGTTTGGTCTGCGGAAAATTCCACGAGAAGCCGGGCAGCCACGACGACGCCGAGCGATCGTCGAAGCGCGCGCCGAGCGCGATGACGAGGTCGGCCCGGCGGCCGGCTTCGTTGGCCGGAAACGCGCCGTTCCTTCCGATGAAGCCGAGCGACAGCGGATCGGTCATGTCGAACGCGCCCATGCCGTTGGGCGACGAGATCACCGGGACGCCGAGCTTATGAGCAAATTCGGTCAGCTCGCGGCCAGCTTCCGACAGCGTCACGCCGTGGCCGATGAACAGCACCGGCCGCCGCGCCGCGACCATCATGTCGAGCGCGCGCGAAATCTGCTCCGGCGACGCACCGCTCCGTTGCGCGCCGAACGGAGGCGCCGGCGGCGGCAGCTCGACCTCGTCCTCCTCCTGAAACACGTTGAACGGCACGTCGACGTTCACCGGTCCCGGCCGGCCGGACAGCATCGCCGTCATGGCCTGGCGCAAAGCGAGCGGCAACATGTCGACACGGGTCGGCTGGAAGCTGCGCTTGACCACCGGGCGCACGATGTTGACGAAATCGGCCTGGAAGTGGCGGTTGATCTCCTGAAACGGGCTCCTGTTGAACTGCTGCGTCGGCACGTTGGCGGTGATCGCCAAGAGCGCCGAGGAATCGGTGAGCGCGCAGGCGAGCGGCATGACGATGTTGCACGAGCCCGGCCCGCATGAGGTCAGCGTCGCCACCGGCTTGTGGCGGACGCGGAAATATGCGTCGGCCATGTGGGCCGCGACCTGCTCGTGCCGCGGCGAGATCAATGTGATGCGGTCGCGCGCCGCGTAGAGCGGATCGAGCATGCCGACATTGCCGTGGCCGCAGATGCCGAACACGTAAGGAATGTCGTTCTCGATCAGATATTCGACGATCAGTTCGGCACCCTTCATGCGTGGCATATTCAGCTCCTTGTCGATGACGTCGCGGCTCTTTAAATCACATCTCCCCTGCGGGGAGAGGGAGATTAAGCACATACTCCTTACATCGTCTTGCGTCGCGCAATCGGCTGCAGC
>JASHXZ010000574.1 GCA_030043285.1 Xanthobacteraceae bacterium
AGAACACGACCTGGATCTGCCCGCCGAGCAGATCGGTGATCGCCGGCGCCTCGCCGCGATACGGCACGTGCGCCATCTTGATCCCGGACATCATGTTGAACAGCTCGCCGGCGACGTGGCCGGTCGAGCCCGCGCCGCCCGAGCCCATGTTGATCTTGCCGGGATTTTGCTTGGCGTAGCTGATGAATTCCGGGACGGTCTTGGCCGGCAGCGATGGGTTGACCACCATGATCAGCGGCGCGCGCTCGATGCTGGCGACCGGCGCAATGTCGTGGGCGAAGGAAAAATCGAGATGCTGATAGAGCGTGGCGTTGATGGCGCCCGGCGATCCGGCGAGCAGCAGCGTGTAGCCGTCCGGCACGGCGCGGGCGACGATGCCGGTGCCGAGATTGGTGCCGGCGCCGCCGCGGTTGTCGACGACGATCTGCTGGCCGAGCTTTGGCTCGACCGCGTGCGCAACGAGGCGCGCCACGATATCGAAGGTGCCGGCCGGCGGCACCGGCACGACCAGATGGATCGGCTTCGTCGGATAGGCCTGCGCCCAGGCCACGCGCGCTGCTGCCGGGCTGATCGCCGCCGCGGCCGCCAATTGCACCAAGCGTCTGCGCGCAAGCTGCATCGTTGTCTCCTGCTACGCCCGCGCCGCGGGCCTATGTGGCAAGCGTTGGTCTAAGCTTTTGTCGATTGTATCGGCTATCGCGCGTTGGCACCCGCGACCTTCCGTCCCGGTGCTCACTCCGCCTTGATACCGGCGAACTTGATCACCTTGGCCCATTTCGCTGTTTCGGCCGCAACGACTTGGCCGAAGTCGGCCGGCGTGCCGGTGACCTCGACGCTGCCCAGCTCGGCAAAGCGCGCTTTGATCCGCGGCTCGGCCAATACGGCATTGATCGCTGCGTTGAGCTTGTCGACGATTTCGTCCGGCATCCCCTTCGGCGCGCTGATGCCGGTGATGCCGGTCACCTCGTAGTCGGGCAAAAACTCCTTCATGGTCGCCACGCCGGGCAACAAGTCGGTCATCGGCGTCGCGCTGGTGACCGCGAGCGCGCGCAGCTTGCCGCTGCGCACATAGCCGAGCGAAGAGGGCACCGGATCGAACATGACCTGCACGCGATTGGTCAAAAGATCGGCCTGCGCCGCGGTCTCGCCGCGATACGGCACATGCAGCAGGTCGACATGCGCCATCATCATGAACAGCTCGGCTGCCATGTGGGTGAGATTGCCTGTGCCGGTCGAGGCGACGTTGATTTTCCCCGGATGGGCTTTGGCATAGGCGATGAATTCGGGAACGCTGTTCGTTGGGAATCCTGGATTGACCACCATGACGAACGGCGAGCCGCCGATGCCCGCAATCGGCGTCGTGTCGCGGATGAAATTGTATTTGAGGTCGGGATAGAGCGAGGCATTGATCACGTTCGGGGCGATGACCATCAGGAGCGTGTAGCCGTCGGGCCGCGCGCGCACGACCATTTCGGTCGCGATGTTGCCGCTGGCACCCGGCCGGTTTTCCACCACGAACGGCTGGCCCAAGCGTTCGGACAGCCGATCGGCGATCAAACGGGCATAAATGTCGGGCGTGCCGCCGGCCGGCAGGCCGACGATCAGGCGTACCGGCCGCGTCGGGTAATCGAGCGCCGCCGCGGCACGCCGTGAGGCGGGCAACGCGACAGCGGCCGCTGCAGCAAGGAAAAAGTTTCGGCGAGAGACTTTCATGAGGACTTTCCGTGCCGCGCTTTCGCACCGCAGCCTAGCAAGAATCAATCTGCCTTGATGTCGGCGAATTTGATCACCTTGGCCCACTTCGCGACTTCGGCCACGATGTGTGAACCGAACTCAGCGGCCGAGCCGGGCAACTCGGTGCCGCCGAGCGCGGTGATCTTCGCTTTCAGGGACGCTTCGGCGAGACCCGCCTCGATCTCGCGATTGAGTTCTTCGACAACCTCCTGCGGCGTGTTCTTCGGTGCGACGATGCCGACCCATTGAGTCGCTTCGAAGCCCGGCACGGTGTCGGCCACCGTCGGCACATCCGGCAGCAATCCGGACCGGCTCGCGCCGGTCACCGCGAGAGGTCGCAAACCGCCGGCGCGAATCTGTTCGACGGTCAGCAGCACGGTGCCGATCACGCCTTGTACTTGGCCGCTGAGCGCATCGGTGATCGCCGGCGGCCCGCCGCGATAAGCAACGAAAACCACGTTGATCCCGGTCAGCATCTTCAGCAATTCGCCGGCGACGTGTTGCGGCGAGCCGACCGGCGGCGTGCCGATATTGATCTTGCCGGGATTCTGCTTGGCGGCGGCGATCAGCTCGGGCAGGTTTTTCGCCGGGAACGCCGCGCTGACCGTGATCACCATGGGAAAGGCGACCACGCCGGCAATCGGCGCAAAATCGCGCAGCACGTTGAATTTCAGATTGCGATAGAGCGTGGCATTGATCGAGTTGGAGGCGGAAACCAGAAGCAGCGTGTAGCCGTCCGGCGCCGCGCCCGCTACCATTTCGGCGGCGAGATTGCCGCTAGCGCCGTTGCGGTTGTCGATAAAGAACGTCTGTCCGAGCCGCCGCGACAGCCAGTCGGCGATCAGGCGCGCGACGACGTCCGGCGCGCTGCCCGGCACCGCGCCGACGATGATGCGCACCGGCCGCGTCGGGTAGCCGAGCGCCAGGCTCGGCCGTGCCAAAGCCGGCAAGGCGGCGCCGGTCGCCGCGAGCTGGAGAAAGTGTCGGCGAGGCAGCCGCACAAAAATCCTCCCGGTTGGATCCGCGGTTTTTCGCTCCGAAATCAGTCCAGTTGGATCTTGGCGAACTGGACCACCTTGGCCCACTTCGCCGTATCAGCCTCGATCAGCTTTCGAAAGTCGTCGCGCGAAGTTGGAAACGCCGGCGCGCCAAGATCGGCGAGCCGCGTCTTGAAGGCGGGATCGGCCAGTGCGGCGTTGACCTCACCATGCAGCTTGTCGAGGATTTCGACCGGGGTGCGGGCCGGCGCGCCAAGACCCTGCCAGCCGCTCGCCTCGTATCCTGGAACGAACTGGCCGATCGGCGGTACGTCCGACAAAGCCTCGTAGCGGTCCGCAGTGGTGACCCCGAGCGCCCGCAGTTTACCGGCCTTGATGTAGCCGATCGACGAGGTGACGAGATCGAACATCACCTGCAGGCGGCCGCTCAACAGATCGGGCACCGCGGGGCCGGTGCCGTGGTAGTGCACCGGTACCAATTGCACGCCGGTCATCATCTCGAACAGCGCGCCGTACATGTGCGGCCCCGAGCCTGGACCGCCGGTGCCCATGTTGAGCTTGCCGGGATTGGCCTTGGCGTAAGCGATGAACTCGGGAACGCTTTTGACCGGCAGGGACGGATTGACTTCAAGCACGCCGCCGGCGCGCGACATGCTGGCAACCGGCGTGACATCGCGCAAAAAATCGTAGTCGAGATGCCTGTAGAGCGAACCATTCCAGGCATTGATCGTGGTGACGTTGAGCAGCGTGTAGCCGTCCGGCGCCGCTTTGGCGACGAGGCCCGTGGCAATGTTCATCGCTGCGCCCGGCCGGTTCTCGACCACGAAGGCCTGGCCGAGCCGATCGGTGAGCCGCTGCGCGATCAGCCGCGCCAAAATGTCTGCAGCGCCGGAAGGGGCGAAGCCGACGACGATGCGCACCGGCCGCGATGGGTAAGCTTGCGCCCGCACCACGGCAGGCAGCGCGGGAATAGCGACCGCGGTGGCCGCAGCTTGCAGCAATTTGCGCCGGTGCAGGGCCATTTCGCCATACTAGCAGACTAAACGCGCGGCGGCAGGCCGCGCACTCGGGCGTGTTCTCGCAAATTGAGCAGTCACGGCCGGCTTCCTGCCGGGAGCCGAAGTGCAATCAAATGACGATCAGGTTACGCGTGGTATATGGCTTATCGATGTGAATCCGACATCTGGTCCCGGTTGCCGTACCGCCAGACAAAAATGGAGCGATCAGTTCAACGTGATAGACGTCGTAAAAATGCGGTGAGTTAGCCGGCATGTAAATCCAGGCGCGGCGCAGCGCGTCGCCTAATGGGGATTCAAAGGCAACTTCTAAAAACGCAAATTGTTCAATGCTTTGGGGGTACCATTGGATCGGCGGCGTCAAAAAATCGGCATTGTTTATGCGGAGTGCTTCGGCAAGGCGCAGATTGATGCTCCCGGGATGACAGCCTGCAAGAACGGGGAAGCGACCAATCAAATGCGGTAGTTGAAAGGCGATCGCGGTGTGCGCCCTGCCTATCCCGTCAACAACTTCCCCATCAATGGTGATCACTGTTCGCCCTCCAAGAGCAACAAACGTATCAACACGCAGATTACGCGTTTAATCCCTTCCTCAAACGGCCAAGCAAGATTGGCCGACTTTGGGTCATAAACACGCATTCTCGCAGCCCCCGAATTGCTCGTAGCCCCCCGAATTGCGCGTTGCGCTTTGCCAGCGACCCGTTATATAAGCCGCGCAAACTCACACGCGGACCTTGGCCCCGAAAGGGGACCGTCCGGTGCTCGCCCCCTCCCTTCCTTCCCGCGCAAGCGGGGGAGGGTAGGGATGGGGCAGGCTCACCGGTCCGCGGCGGATCAACCGGAGAAGACCTATGGCGCTGCCCGACTACAGCATGCGCCAGCTTTTGGAAGCTGGCGTCCATTTCGGCCATCAATCCCACCGCTGGAACCCGAAGATGTCCGAGTACATCTTTGGCAGCCGCAACAACATCCATATTATCGACCTGACGCAGACGGTGCCGATGATGCACCAGGCGCTGCAGGCGGTCAGCGACACGGTCGCCAAGGGCGGTCGTATCCTGTTCGTCGGCACCAAGCGGCAGGCCCAGGACGCCATCGCCGATGCCGCCAAGCGCTCGGCGCAATATTACGTCAACTCGCGCTGGCTCGGCGGCACGCTGACCAACTGGAAGACCGTCTCCAACTCGATCAAGCGACTGCGCAAGCTCGAGGAGATGCTCGCCTCCAACGAGGCGCAGGGCTACACCAAGAAGGAGCGGCTGACCTTGCAGCGCGAGCGCGACAAGCTCGACCGCGCGCTCGGCGGCATCAAGGACATGGGCGGGCTGCCCGATCTGTTGTTCGTCATCGACACCAACAAAGAGGACATCGCGATCAAGGAGGCGCAGCGGCTCAACGTGCCGGTCGCCGCTATCGTCGACACCAATTGCGATCCGGATGGCATCAACTTCGTCGTGCCGGGCAACGACGACGCGAGCCGGGCCATCACGCTGTACTGCGATCTCATCGCCAAGGCGGCGATCGACGGTATTTCGCGCGCGCAAGGTTCCCGCGGCGTCGACATCGGCGCCCAGGCGGAGCCGGTGATCGCCGAGGAACTGCCCGCGGAGACCAACCGGCTCGGCTTCGAGCCGCTGTCCGGCCCGCGTGGCGTTGCCGATGATTTGAAGAAACTGCCGGGCGTCTCGCCGGCCATCGAGAAGCAGCTCAACGATCTCGGCATTTTCCACCTCCAGCAGATCGCCGAGCTGTCGCCGACAGCTTCCCACAACGTCGGCGAAGAAGTCGGACTGCCGGGCCGGGTCGAGAGCTGGGTTGCCAAGGCCAAGGAACTGACCGCCGAGGCGGAGTAAGCGTCATTCCGGGGCGCGCCGCAGGGCGACCCCGGAACCTATTAACGCAGGGAACGCGCAGTTCTCCGACGGCGTCACTATCTACATTCAGCGATTATGGATCCCGGGTTTCTCGCTCCGATCGGCTCCGGGATGGCGAGCGCAATAAGGATCAAGGCAAATGAGCACGAAGACTATTTCCGCCAGCATGGTGAAGGAGCTCCGCGACAAGACCAATGCGGGCATGATGGATTGCAAGGCGGCGCTGACCGAGTGCGACGGCGACCTCGAAGCCGCGGTCGATTGGCTGCGCAAAAAAGGCCTGTCGAAAGCCGCCAAGAAGGCCGGCCGCGTCGCCGCCGAAGGGCTGATCGGCGCCGCGGTCAATGCCACCAAGGGCGTGCTGGTCGAGGTCAATTCCGAAACCGACTTCGTAGCGCGCAATGATCTGTTCCAGGGCTTGGTGAAAATGATCGCCAACGTCGCCCTCGATGTCGGCGCGGACATCGACAAAATCCGCAGCGCGCGGATCGGCGACCGCACCGTTGCCGACGCTATCTCGGAAACCATCGCCAAGATCGGCGAGAATATGACCTTGCGCCGCGCGACGGGTCTGTCGGTCGGCCAAGGCGTGGTCGCAAACTACATGCACAGTTCGCCGGGCGATGGGCTCGGCCGTATTGGGGTCATCGTCACTCTCGAATCGACCGGGAAGGTCGACGAGCTCAAGGCTTTTGGTCGGCTGTTGGCGATGCACGTAGCGGCTGCCAATCCACAGGCGATCGATCCGTCCGGCCTCGATCGCGCGACCATTGAACGCGAAAAGTCCGTGCTGGCCGCCAAGGCGGAGGGTAAGCCTGCCAATGTGATCGAGAAGATAGTCGAGTCCGGCCTGCGCACCTTCTACAAAGAAGTATGCCTGCTTGAGCAGGGCTATGCCATTGAAGAGGGCAAGAAGAGCGTGGCTCAGGCCATCAAAGAGGCCGAAGGCAAAGTGGGGGCGCCGATCAAGGTCGCCGGCTTTGCGCGCTATGCGCTCGGCGAAGGCGTGGAGCGGCCCAGCGGCGATTTCGGTGGAGAAGTGGCGGCGCTCGCCGGCGCCTAGGTGTAGGGTGGGTTGAGCGGAGCGAAACCCACCGCCGGAATGGTTTGCAGCGGAGCCATACGTTTGCGAAAGCTCACTTCATCCGACAGGGGCGGATGATCTCTTATGACCAAGCCGAAATACCGTCGGGTCGTGGTCAAGCTCTCCGGCGAAGCTTTGAGCGGTCCGGAAAAATTCGGCATCCACCAGCCGACCATTGACCGTTTCGCTGCCGATCTCGTCGCGGCCCATGCGCTCGGGGTCGGGCTCGGCGTCGTGGTCGGCGGCGGCAACGTGCTCCGCGGTGCGCAGATTGCGGAGAACGGCCTGTCGCGTCCTACCGCCGACGCCATGGGCATGCTGGCGACCGTGATGAACGCCCTGGTGCTGGAAACCGCGATCGAGCGGGCCGGCGCCAGCGCCCGCACCATGTCGGCGCTGTCGATGCCGCAGGTCTGCGAAACCTATGAGCGGGCGCGGGCGCTGCGGCACCTCGATGACAATCGGGTCATCGTGTTCGCCGGCGGCACCGGCAATCCGTACTTTACCACCGATACCACCGCGGTTCTGCGCGCCGCCGAAATGGGCTGCGACGCCGTGCTCAAGGCAACCGACGTCGACGGAGTCTATACGGCCGATCCCAAACGCGACGCGACCGCCAAGCGCTACGAGAAGCTCGACCATCAGGAGGCGCTCGATAAGCGGCTCAAGATCATGGATGCGACGGCGTTCGCGCTTGCCCAGGAAAATCGCATGCCTATCATCGTATTCTCGATCCTGGAGCAGGGGGCGATCGCGAATGTGCTGCGCGGCAAGGGGCACTTTACGATTGTCGGCTGAATATCCGGATCGTGGGGGGCGACACCCCCTTCTTCCCGCGAGCCGCGCGAGCCGGGGAGAACCACTTTTAGGCCTCCCGTGTGCGGGAGGAGTGCAGCCGAAACAAACGGCCGCCCGCGGAGGACGCCATGGCAGCAACGACCTTTGACCTTAACGATCTCAAGCGCCGTATGCAGGGCGCGCTTACGTCATTGAGGCAGGAGCTATCCGGCTTGCGGACGGGCCGCGCCTCGGCAGGCCTCGTCGAGCATATTCAAGTCGAGGCTTATGACAGTCACATGCCGCTCAATCAGCTGGCGACGATCAGCGTTCCGGAGCCGCGGCTTCTCAACGTGCAGGTCTGGGACCGGTCCATGGT
Organism: Xanthobacteraceae bacterium; assembly: GCA_030043285.1. GTDB lineage: Bacteria > Pseudomonadota > Alphaproteobacteria > Rhizobiales > Xanthobacteraceae > BOG-931. Next base: position 7,863 of record JASHXZ010000574.1, read on the forward strand.
GCACGCGGTGGAGAAGGCGATCTCGGCCGCGAATCTCGGGCTCACTCCGAGCACCGAGGGACAAGTGCTCAAGCTGCGCATCCCGGAACTCAACGAGGAGCGGCGGCGCGAAATCGTCAAGGTGGCGCACAAATACGCCGAAGGCGCGCGCGTTGCAGTCCGCCACGTCCGCCGCGACGGTCTCGACCTGCTCAAACAACTTGAGAAGGATCACAAGATCAGCGAAGACGACCACAAGCGGCAGGCCGCGGAAGTGCAGAAAACCACCGACGGTTCGATTGCGGAAGTCGAAAAGCTGCTCGCCGCCAAGGAAAAGGAGATCATGACGGTGTGAGCAAGATTTTGGGCGCGACACAACAGGCGGCTCCGCCGGCACAAGCGGACGGCGACGGCTTCGCGACGCCGCGCCACGTCGCCATCATCATGGACGGCAACGGGCGCTGGGCGGCAGCGCGCGGACTGCCGCGCTTCGAGGGTCATCGTCGCGGCGTCGAGGCGTTGCGCAGAACCGTACGCGCCGCGCACGATCTCGGCATTGCCGTGCTTACGATTTTTTCCTTCAGCTCGGAAAATTGGTCGCGCCCGGCCTCGGAAATAAAGGATCTGCTCGGCCTGTTGCGCCGATTCATCCGCAACGATCTGGTCGACCTGCACAAGAGCAATGTGCGGGTGCGCATCGTCGGCGAACGCGATGACCTCGATCGCGACATCCGACTGCTGCTGCAGGAAGCCGAGGATTTGACCCGCGGCAATGACGGCCTGACGCTGGTGGTCGCCTTCAACTACGGCTCCCGTCAGGAGATTGCGCGCGCGGCCCGCCGTCTGGCGGCGGAGGTGGCCGCCGGCCGCCTCACCGCCGATGCCATCTCGCCGGATCTGCTTTCCCGCCAGCTCGACACCGCCGACCTGCCCGATCCCGACGTCATCATCCGCACCAGCGGCGAACAGCGCCTGTCGAATTTCTTGCTGTGGCAGTCGGCCTACAGCGAGCTGGTGTTCCTGCCGATCAATTGGCCGGACTTCGACAAAGCGGCGCTGGAGAGCGCCATTGCCGAATATCACCGGCGCGAACGCCGCTTCGGCGGGCTTGCCGCACAAACCGGATCGTGACCACCCCACCGCGCAGCGGCGCCGGCAACGCCGACGCACGCCACAACCTCGTCGTTCGGATCGCGTCGGCCGCCGCGCTGGCGCCGCTCGTGCTGGCGATTGCCTATGTGGGCGGCTGGGCGTTTTTCATCCTCTGCGCGGCCGCTGCGGCGGGCATCCTCTGGGAATGGATGCATCTCGTTGCCGGCCGCTCGGACTTTTGGCTCGTCGTGCCAGGTTGGGCCGCGCTGCTGGCGGCGTTGATTCTGACCGGAACGGGCCATCCGGCCATCGCCGGCGCTGTTGTGGGCGTTGGCGCGGTGATCGGCGCTCTGGTAGCTTTTGCGGCCGCAGAGGGCGAGGGAACACGCGC
>JASHXZ010000575.1 GCA_030043285.1 Xanthobacteraceae bacterium
TCGGACAGGCTTTCACTCCGCAGCGCCTCGCGAGCTTTGATCCGTTTATCGAAGAGGAACTCGAAAAGCTGCTGCGCGAGATCGCAGGCCAAGGCGAATTCGACGCGATAGCCGAGTTCGCCACGCAACTGCCGTTGCGGGTGTTGTGTCGCAAGCTCGGGGTAGCGCCGTCGATGTGGTCGACCATCGCCCGCTGGACAAAAGGATTGCGCTTCCTGCTCGAGCCGAGCCTGCTGAAACGATCGGATTTTGCCGACGTGCATGCGATCCTCAACGATTACGAGCAATACCTGCGGGAGCTGATCGCGGCCCGCCGCGGCAATCCCGGAGACGACATGATCAGCGAGTGGATCGCTGCCGGCAGCGGCGATGACTATTTGACGGAAGACGAGCTCATTCACGCATTCATGTTGAGTTTCATTGCCGGCCACGAGACCTCGAAAGGCCTGATCGGCAACGGGCTGGCGGCCCTGATCGACCATCCCGAGCAGGCCGAGATCCTGCGCGCAAATCCGCATTTGATGGAAGGCGCGGTGCTCGAGATGATGCGCTGGAACGCGCCACTGCAGCAAACGAAGCGTTGGGCGTCGGAACGCGCGACCGTCGGCGGGGTCACCATCGAGGCGGACTCCATCGTGCTGCTGTGCCTGGGAGCGGCCAACCGCGATCCGGAACAATTCCCCGATCCGGACCGATTTGACGTCACGCGGAAGACCCATACGCAGCTCGGCTTCGGCTTCGGCATGCACATGTGTCTCGGCGCCAAACTGGCGGAACGCGAGGTCGCCATGGCCTTCCGTCGCCTGCTCGCATCCACGCGCGCGATCGAGGCCGGCACCGCACCGCGGTCGAGGGACGAAACCGAAATCCAACTGCGCGTCTACGACCGCCTTCCCGTCCGGTTCATGCATTAAGGGCTTGCCCGTACCATGACGAAGCAGGATGCCTGCCCGTGGCTCAAGGTGTCGGACGCTCGACCCGGCGTAGCGGCGCGGTTGATCTGTTTTCCGCATGCCGCGGCCGGAGCGTCGTCATTCGCGCGCTGGCTGACGGCGGCGCCACCGCACATGGATATCTGGAGAGTTCAGCTGCCGGGGCGCGAGGATCTGCATCTCCTGCCGCCCGTGGACGACCTGCGCACGGTCGTGCCGGCTCTGGCGGAGGCGACGCTTGCCGCGACCAGCGACGGCATTCCGTTCGCGCTCTACGGGCACAGCATGGGGGCCGCGCTTGCGCATCAAGTCGCGCTGGCGCTGCGCGGCAAGGATCATGGCCTTCTCAAGGTCTTGGTCGTGTCGGGCCGCCGGGCGCCCCAGGTGCCGGCGACCCGCCGACTGCATCACGAGCTGACCGATCCGGAGCTGCTGTCCGTGATGGTCGCTGCGGAGCCGACTTCGGAATTGTGGAAGCGGCCGCACTGGCGGCGCCACTATTTCGATCTCATCAGGAGGGATTCCGCGGCCGTCGAGCGCATCCCGCGAGGACAACAGGCGGAGCTCGCCATCCCGATCGTCGCCTTCCATGGCACGCAGGACCAGTGGGTCTCGGAAGCGGAGCTGGCCGCTTGGAGGGATGCGACGACAGGTACATTCGTGCTCCGGCATTACGATGGAGGGCATTTCGATCATCACCAAGCGCGCAACGCAATTATGCTGGAAGCATCGCGCGCCTGCCTCTGTCGGGAAGGAGCGGCGGCATGACGGTTGCGGTCGACTCCGCAAGCGTTGCCGACGTGCTGTGGCACCGCGCGCGCCATACGCCGAACCGGCGCGCATTCCTGTTCCTCGACGAGCGCGGGGACGAGCAGGAGGAACGAAGCTACGCATCGCTGGCGCGACGGGCGCGGGCGATCGCGCGGGCTCTGTTGGCGGTGGCCGAGCCCGGCGATCGCGCCGCGCTGCTGTTCAATCCCGGCATGCCATTCCTCGATGCGTTTTTTGGCTGTCTCTACGCCGGCCTCATTGCCGTGCCGATGATGCCGCCGAAGCGGAATCGCGAACGGTACCCCACGTTCGCGATCTTGCACGATTGCGCACCGCGCGTGATCCTGACGACGCAGGCGCTGGTGGGAAGCTTGCGCGGGCCGCTCATGGACGCCGAGCTCGAGCGGCCTGCCGTGTGCATCGCCGTGGACGAGATCGTGGACGATGCCGACGGCTGCGAGAGCGATCCGCCCCCAATCCGGACGCATCCCGACGATCTCGCGTTCTTGCAATACACCTCCGGCTCCACGTCGCTGCCGAAGGGCGTAATGGTTTCCAACGGCAATCTTCGCGCCAACGCGCGAATGATCGCCGCGGCAATGCAACAGGACGGGAACAGCAATTTCGTCGGCTGGGCGCCGCTCTATCACGACCAGGGCCTGATCGGTAACGTCCTCCAGCCCCTGCATCTCGGGGCGCCCGCGGCGCTCATGGCGCCGAACACCTTCCTGCAACGGCCGTATCTGTGGCTCACCGCGATTGCCAAGTATCGCGCGCACACCAGCGGCGGTCCGGATTTCGCGTTCGGTCTGATCGCAGATCGCTTCGACGCAGAGGCGCATCGCGATCTCGACCTTTCTTGTTGGAAAGTGGCTTTCAACGGCGCCGAGCCGATCCGCCCCGCCGTCCTCGACCGGTTCGCACTCGCCCTGGCCCCGCTCGGCTTCCATCGCGGGGCGGTCTACCCGTGTTACGGCCTTGCCGAGGCCACGCTGTTCACGACCGGAGCAACCGCCGGTTGCGGGGCGGTGACGCGGGTCTTCGACCGCGGTGACTTGGAGCAGGGAAGGCTCCGCGGTGCCGTCGCCGGCGGCACGCGTCTGGCAAGCAGCGGCAAAGCCGCTCCCGGCGTTGTGCTCGCCATCGTCGACCCCGCGACCCGCGTGCGCCAGCCCGAAGGCGCAGTCGGCGAGGTGTGGGTGGCCGCACCGAGCGTCGCGCGAGGCTATTGGCTGCAGCCGGAGGTGACCTCCGCAACCTTTGGCGCCTTCGCGCTCGATGGGACCGGCC
>JASHXZ010000576.1 GCA_030043285.1 Xanthobacteraceae bacterium
CGCCTTGATGCAGGAGGACTGGAAAAAGCTGATCGCCTATTCGTCGGTGGCGCATATGGGCTTCGTCACCATGGGCCTGTTCGCGGTGACGGCGCAGGGCGTCTCGGGCGGCATTTTCCAAATGCTGTCGCATGGCGTCGTCTCGGCCGCTTTGTTCCTCTGCGTCGGCGTCGTCTACGACCGCATGCACACGCGCGAGATCGCGGCCTATGGCGGGCTCGTCAACCGCATGCCGCTTTACGCCTTCGTGTTTATGGTGTTTGCGCTGGCCAATATCGGCCTGCCCGGCACCTCCGGCTTCGTCGGCGAGTTCCTGACCATGATCGGCACCTTCCGCGTCAACACTTGGGTGGCGACCTTGGCGGCGCTCGGCACCATCCTATCCGCCGCCTACATGCTGTGGCTCTATCGCAAGGTGATCTTCGGCAAGCTGGAGAAGGCCAGTCTCGCCGCCATCCGGGACATGGGCTGGCGCGAAATGCTCCTGTTCGCGCCGCTCATCATCATAACTATTCTGATCGGCGTCTACCCGAAGCCAGTGCTCGATTTCTCCGCCGCCTCGGTGACGCAGCTGATCGACAATTACCAGCACGCCGTCAAAGGCGCGCAGACCGCGGCGCTGGCGAGGTGAGATGATGGACGCGCTCGCATATCCCGCCATCCTGCCGGTGCTGCCCGAGATCGTGCTCGGGCTCGGCGCCATGGCGCTGCTCATGGTCGGTGTATTCCGCGGCACCGCTTCCGTGCGCGCCGTCGATTTCGCCGCGATTGCGCTCCTGGCGATCGCCGGCGCCGTGCTGCTGGCGCTGCCCGGCGGCCGTCTGGTGAGCTTCGGCGGCAGTTTCGTCGTCGACGACTTCGCCCGTTTTCTCAAAATTTTGGCGCTGATCGGCTCGGCCGCCGCCATCGCCATGTCGCTCGACTACGTGCAGCGCGAGCGCCAGCAGCGGGTTGAGTATTCCGTCCTCATTCTGCTCTCCACGCTCGGCATGCTGATGCTGATCTCGGCCAATGACCTGATCGCGCTTTATCTCGGCCTCGAGCTGATGAGCCTGCCGCTTTACGTGGTGGCGGCGAGCCATCGCGATTCGCTGCGCTCGACAGAAGCGGGCCTGAAATATTTCGTGCTCGGTGCGCTGTCGTCCGGCATGCTGCTCTACGGCGCCTCGCTGATCTACGGCTTCACCGGCACCGTGAGCTTTCAAGGCATTGCCCAGGCTGCGGCCCACGGCGGCGTCGGGTTGATCTTCGGCCTTGTCTTTCTGTTCGCCGGCTTCTGCTTCAAGGTCGCGGCGGTGCCGTTTCACATGTGGACGCCGGATGTCTACGAAGGCGCACCGACGCCGGTCACCGCGTTCTTCGCCGCGGCGCCCAAGGTCGCCGCCATCGCCATGTTCGTGCGCGCGACGGTCGTGGCATTTCCGGGGATTACCAGCGAGTGGCAGCAGATCCTGGTCTTCGTCGCCATCGCCTCGACCTTGCTCGGCTCCTTCGCCGCCATCGGCCAGCGCAATTTCAAGCGGCTGATGGCGTATTCGTCGATCGGCCATATGGGCTATGCGCTGATTGGTCTTGCCGCCGGTACGCCCGAGGGCGTGCAGGGCGTGCTGCTCTACATGGCGATCTACATCACCATGACGCTTGGGGTCTTTGCCGTGATCCTGGCGATGCGGCGCACCACCGGCATGGTGGAATCGATCGATCAGCTCGCCGGGCTGGGCCGCACCCATCCGACCATGGCGTTCCTGTTGGCGATGTTGCTGTTCTCCATGGCGGGCGTGCCGCCGCTCGCCGGCTTCTTCGCCAAGTTCTATGTCTTCCTCGCCGCCATCAAAGCCGGCCTATACGTATTGGCGGTGATCGGCGTGCTGGCGAGCGTGGTCGGCGCCTACTACTATCTGGCGATCATCAAGGTCATGTATTTCGAGGAGCCCGTCGAGGGCTTCTATGCCATGCCTATCGAGCTGCGGATCGTGCTGGCGGCGTGCGGCCTGTTCAATATCTTCTTCTTTGTTTATCCCGGGCCGCTGGTCGGCGCGGCAAGCGCGGCCGCCCATTCGCTGTTCTGATGCGGCTTGATCCGGAAGCCGAAGGTTTGGGCTTCCGCGTGGCGACGCATGACGTTTTGCCGTCGACCAACGCAGCGGCGCTGCACCAAGCATTCGAGCATCAGGACGAGACGCAGCCATTATGGATCGTGGCGCGCGAGCAGACGGCCGGGCGCGGGCGGCGCGGCAATACCTGGGTCTCGCCGCGCGGCAATCTCTACGCCACACTGTTGCTGAAGGATCCGGCGCCGCCGCTCCGTGCGCCCGAATTGTCCTTCGTCGCCGCGCTCGCCGTTCTTGACGCGATCGCCGAGCGCGCGCCGGGTTTGGCGAAGCGTCTTGCCTTGAAATGGCCCAACGATGTGCTCTGCGGCGGGGAGAAACTGGCCGGGATTTTGCTCGAAGGCCGCATGCTCGGCGAAAGCATCGCCGTGGCGATCGGCATCGGCGTGAACTGCATGCATCATCCGACGCACACGAGCTATCCCGCCACCGATCTGGCGGCAGCCGGTGCGCAGGTGAGCGCCGACGACCTGTTCACGGCGCTCTCGCGCGCCATGTTGTGTCGCCTTGCGCAATGGCAAAATGGCGCGGGTTTCGCCGGCATTCGCCGCGATTGGCTTGCCCGCGCCGCCGGGATCGGTGAGACCATGCAGGTGCGGCTGCCTGACCGCGACATATCCGGCCGTTGCGAGGGCCTCGACGCCAGCGGCTGCTTGTTGCTGCGGCGCGCCGACGGTACCTTGCAAACCATCGCCGCCGGCGAAGTGTTTGCGCTCGCCGGCACTGCCGAGCGGGCGTCTCATCACCAGCAGATAGTGGCCGATGGCGCAAGGTGAATTCGTGTTCGCGCCGCTTGGCGGCATCGGCGAGATCGGGATGAACCTCTCGATCTACGGCTTCGGCGACGCGCGCCGCCGGCAATGGCTCATCGTCGATTGCGGCGTATCGTT
>JASHXZ010000577.1 GCA_030043285.1 Xanthobacteraceae bacterium
TCCTGAAACGCTTCGCGCTCGCGCATGTCGCGCGCCACCTGGCCGACGAACATCACAAGCGGCGTGGAATCCTGGCGCGCGATGTGGATGCCGGCCGCGGCGTTGGTGGCGCCCGGACCGCGGGTGACGAAACAGACGCCGGGCCGTCCGGTCACTTTGCCGATCGCCTCCGCCATCATGGCGGCGCCACCCTCCTGGCGGCACACCGTGAGGTTCAGCGCGCTGTCATGAAAGGCATCCAGCACGGCGAGGTAACTCTCGCCCGGCACGCAGAACACGTGCTGCACCCCGTGAACTCGCAGCTGATCGACCAGAACTTCGGCGGCAGTGCGCATGTTGTCCTTGGCGCGCATGTCGGTCTCCATGGGCTTACGCTGCGAGAATAACAGCAGCGACTTAACTGAACTTCTCCCCTCACCCTGAGGTGCTCGGGGCCAAGCGCCGAGCCTCGAAGGGCGAGGCCGCGGCGCTAGGGCCTGCATCCTTCGAGGGCCGCTTCGCGGCCGCCTCAGGATGAGGGTAACAATCGGTGCGGCTGGTATTACACTGCGGTCCGTCCACATGGCGAGGTCACCATGCGCTGGCTGCGCGGGTTCGAGGCGCATCGCCGCTCGATAGCCAAGTCGGTCACTTGGCGGATCATGGCGTCGATGGATACGTTTATGGTCAGTTTCCTGGTCACCGGCCGGGTCATGATTGCCGGATCGATCGCCGGGGCGGAAATATTGACCAAGCTCGCCCTTTACTATGTGCACGAGCGCGTCTGGGCCACCGTGCCTTACGGGCTGCGGCCGCATGAATGAGGTTTCCGCCAGCCAGGATGACGTGCTGGCGTTTCTCGCCGATCCGAACAGCTACGGCGAAGGCGGCGCAACGACCGTGCAGCGCATCGACACCCATGCGGCGACCGTGTTTCTTTGCGGCAGCCGCGCACTGAAGACCAAGCGCGCCGTGCGTTTTGCGTTTCTCGATTTCTCGACACTCGACAAACGCAAGGCCGCCTGCGAGGCGGAGCTTGCGGTCAATGCGCCTTACGCGCCCGAGATTTACAAAGGCGTCGTCGCCATCACCCGCGAACGCGACGGCAGGCTCGCCATCGGCGGCGACGGCACGCCGGTGGAATGGGCGGTCGACATGCACCGCTTCGACGAGACGCGCACGCTCGACCATTTGACCGGCGCGATCGACGCCGCGCTTGCCGACTCGCTCGCTCGCGTGGTGGCCGCCGCCCACGCCAAGGCGGCGCCGGTCGAGCCGGCGCCGTGGATCACCGCACTCGGCAGCTATATCGACGAGCACGTCGAAGTCTTTTCCGCGCATCCGGAGATGTTTCCCGCCGCCGCCATGGCGACGCTCGCCCGGCAAAGCCGCGATGCCTACCAGCGCATCGTGCCGCTCCTCGCCGAGCGCGGCCGTAACGGCCTCGTGCGCCGCATTCACGGCGATCTGCATCTCGGCAACATCGTGCTGATCGACGATAAGCCGGTGCTGTTCGACGCCATCGAGTTTTCCGAAATCATCGCCTCGGGCGACGTGCTGTACGACCTGGCGTTCCTGTTGATGGATCTTGTCGAGCGCGGCTTGGCCGAGGCGGCCAACATCGTGCTCAACCGCTACCTCGCCGAAACCAGACGCGTCGACGATCTCGATGGGCTCGCCGCGCTGCCCTTCTTTTTGTCCATGCGCGCGGCGATCCGCGCCAAGGTCGCTCTCGCGCGCATGGCGCGCGCGGGCGCCAACGAGCAGCACGCCATCGCCAAGACGGCGGCAGGCTATTTCGCCTTCGCGCAGCGAGCGATCGCGCCGGAAAAGCCGAAGCTGATCGCGATCGGCGGCCTGTCCGGCACCGGCAAATCGCAGCTCGCCCGGGCGCTGGCGCCGCACCTCGCGCCGATGCCCGGCGCCGTCATCGTGCGCTCCGACGTCGAGCGCAAAGCGCTGTTCGGCGTCGGCGAGGCCGAGCGGCTGCCGGCAGCGGCCTACGCGGCGGACGCGACCGAGCGGGTTTATGCCGCGCTCTACGACAAAGCCGGCCGCATTGTCGGCGCCGGCCATTCGGCCATCGTCGATGCGGTGTTCGCGCGGCCACCGGAGCGCGCGGCGCTCGCCGCCACGGCCCAATCAGGCGGCTGCCGCCTGCAGGGGCTTTTTCTCACCGCGGCGCTCGAAACCAGGCTCGCCCGGGTCGGCGGCCGCACCCGTGACGCCTCCGATGCCGGCCGCGAGGTGGCGCAGGCGCAGGAGGCGTACGAGCTCGGCCAAATCGACTGGATCAGAATCGATGCTGCCGGCACGCCTTCGGACACTCTGGCACACGCGCGCGCCACGCTGCTGGATTGACGAAACCGGCCGTTGCCGACATAAAGCGCTCCAACCGACCACCCGGCCCGAGCCGCCCCTGCTTGCGGCCCAATCCATCGGCCGAGAGAAAGGCTGGACATGGCGAACAGTGCTTCCACTACGGCACCCCACGGCGGGGAGCCGTCGCGACGCGATTTTCTCTTCATCGCCAGCGCCACCGTCGCGGCGGTGGGCGGGGTGGCGACGCTCGTGCCGCTGATCGACCAGATGAACCCGGACGCCTCCACGCTCGCCGCCGGCGGCCCGGTCGACGTCGATGTGAGCAAGATCCAGGAAGGCTCGCAGATCGTCGTGCGCTGGCGCGAGCGGCCGATCTGGATCTATCACCGCTCCAAGCAAGCGCTCGACATGCTGCAGAACGCGAAAGACACTTCGCTCCTGTCCGATCCGAATTCCGAAGAGCCGCAACAGCCGCCCTATGCGCAAAACTGGCACCGCTCGGTCAAGCCGGAATACGGCGTGCTGGTCGGCATCTGCACCCATCTCGGCTGCATTCCGTTGTTCTATCCGAATGCGAGTCAGACGACGCCGGTGACCAACTGGATCGGCGGCTATTTCTGCCCCTGCCACGGCTCGAAGTACGACGCCGCCGGCCGCGTCTATAGCGGCGTGCCGGCGCCCTATAATCTGCCGGTGCCGCCGTACCACTTCACCAACGACACCACGGTTCGCATCGGCGAAAATCCGGCCAGCAACGCCTGGAATTTCGATTCCATCAAGCAGCTGTAAGCTCTTCGTCATTGCGAGTGGCCAATGGGTCCGGTCCGAAGTGTCCGGCCCGATGGCAAGCTTCACGGCGAAGCAATTTCCCTCCCTATCAGAGCAAGGCCGCGCTCGCTGGCGCGCAACCGCGGCTGGGGACCACTGCAGCGATGGTTCCTTCCCAGGAACAATCCCGCATCGGCTGACCGTCATTCAGCTGTCGCCCGCGCCGAAGGTTTCGCCGTTTCGTTGAAATCGGCGTGAGCGCCGGAACGGCCCGGGCTGTTCCTTCGTTGGCCATGGTGCAGCGCAACAAGGAGGGATTTATGGCCACCAATCCACGCTCGAACGATCGTGAATCCGGCGATGTTACGGAGACCACGCGGCGGACCACGGAACAAACGGCGCGGAGCATGTCGGACATCGGTGAGCGCACCGCGCGCGCCGGAGCGGAAACGTTCCAGCGCAATGCGGAGCGCATGAACGCATCGTGGCGCAGCGGCAACGAAGCCGCCAATCGGATCGCGGAACGCTCGATGGAGCAG
>JASHXZ010000100.1 GCA_030043285.1 Xanthobacteraceae bacterium
TTCCAGACCGAGATCGACAGCGCCGGCGAACTCGCCAAGAACTGCGATCTCGTCGTTGCCGCCGACGGACTGAACTCGAAAACCCGCCGCGAGTTTGCCGAAACCTTCAAGCCCGCCATCGATTTGCGCAAGAACAAGTTCGTCTGGCTCGGCACGCGGCAAAAATTCGACGACGCCTTCACCTTCATCTTCGAGGAGACCGAGCACGGCTGGGTGTGGGCGCACGCCTATCAGTTCGACGCCGAGACCGCGACCTTCATCGTCGAATGCGCGGAAGCGACCTGGCAGAAATTCGGCTTCGGCGCCATGAGCCGGGATGAATCCTGCCGCGCTTGCGAGCGCATTTTCGAGAAATATCTCGGCGGCCATAGGCTGATGTCGAACGCTTCACACATCCGCGGCTCGGCTTGGCTGAACTTTCCCCGCGTGCTGTGCGCGAAGTGGTCACACCAGAACATCGTGCTGATGGGCGACGCCGCCGCCACCGCGCATTTCTCGATCGGCTCCGGCACCAAGCTCGCCATGGAGAGCGCAGTGTCGATGGCCGACTATCTGCACAGCGAGCCGACCTTGCAGGCGGCGTTCGCCAAATACGAGAACGCGCGGCGCACCGAAGTGCTGCGCCTGCAATCGGCGGCGCGCAATTCGATGGAATGGTTCGAGGACGTCGAGCGCTACCTTCACCTCGATCCGGTGCAGTTCAATTATTCGCTGCTGACGCGCTCGCAGCGCATCAGCCACGAGAATTTGCGGCTGCGCGACAAGAGCTGGCTGGAAGGCGCCGAGGCCTGGTTCCAGCATCGCGCCGGCGCCGGCGACAACGCCGTGCGCCGGCCGATGTTCGCACCGTTGCGGCTGCGCGAACTGCGCCTGAAGAATCGCGTCGTGGTGTCGCCGATGGCGCAGTACAAGGCGGTCGACGGCTGCCCGACCGACTGGCATCTCGTGCATTACGGCGAGCGCGCCAAGGGCGGCGCCGGCCTCGTCTGCATCGAGATGACCTGCGTGAGCGCCGAGGGCCGCATCACGCCCGGCTGCACCGGGCTGTACAAGCCCGAGCACGAGGCGGCGTGGCAGCGCATTGTCGATTTCGTCCACGCCGAAACCGACGCCAAAATATGCTGCCAGATCGGCCATTCCGGCCCGAAGGGTTCGACCCAGCTCGGCTGGGAGGAGATGGACGCGCCGCTGCAAAGCGGCAACTGGCCGGTGATGGCGGCGTCGGCCACCGCCTGGTCGCCGCGCAATCAGACGGCTCGCGCCATGGACCGCGTCGACATGGATCGGGTGCGGGATCAATTTGTTGCTGCGGCCGCAATGGCCGCGCGGGCAGGCTTCGACATGCTCGAAATCCACTGCGCGCACGGTTATCTGCTGTCGTCGTTCATCACGCCGTTGACCAATCGCCGCACCGACGAATACGGCGGCACGCTGGAAAACCGTATGCGCTATCCGCTGGAGATTTTTCACGCGGTGCGCGCGGTCTGGCCGGCGGAGAAACCGATCTCGATGCGCATTTCCGCCAACGACTGGGTGGGTGACGAGGGCATCACACCGCAGCATGCCGTCGCCATCGCCGGCATGCTGCATGAAGCCGGCGTCGACATCTGCGACGTGTCTGCGGGCCAGACCTCGATCCGCGCGCAGCCGGTCTACGGCCGCATGTTCCAGACGCCGTTCTCCGACCGCATCCGCAACGAGACCGGCATGGCCACCATGGCGGTCGGCAACATCTTTGAGCCCGACCATGTCAACTCGATCCTGATGGCGGGCCGCGCCGATCTGGTCTGCCTCGCCCGGCCGCATCTCGCCGATCCGTATTGGACCTTGCATGCCGCAGCCAAGCTCGGCGACCGCGGCGAAACCTGGCCGGCGCCGTATTACGCCGGCCGCGACCAACTTTATCGGCTGACCGGCGGCGGCGAGCCGGTAGCTCCGGCGGCGGTCTGATATGGCGACGCTCACCGGCCAACATGCGCTCGTCACCGGCGGCGGCAGCGGCATCGGCGCTGCGATCGCCATGACGCTGGCGCAAGCCGGCGCCATGGTGACGATTTGCGGGCGACGGCGCGAGCCGCTCGCGGCGATTGCGGCGCAGCAAGCCGGCATTTTCGCCGAACCGGCCGATGTCACCGACCGCGACGCGATGATCCATCTCTACAAACAGGCGGAAACGGCGCGCGGGCCCTTCAGCATCGTGGTCGCGAATGCCGGCGGCGCAAAAAGCGCGCCCGCGGAAGACGTCACGGCGCAGATGTGGAATGATACGCTGAACGTCAATCTCACCGGTGCATTCTTCTCCGTGCAGCCGGCGCTCGCCGGCCTGCGGGCGCGTGGTTTCGGCCGGATCGTCTTTATTGCTTCCACCGCCGGCCTGAGAGGCGCGGCTTACGTTGCGCCTTACGTCGCCGCCAAGCACGGCGTCATCGGTTTGATGCGCGCGCTCGCGGCGGAGACCGTAAAGCACGGCATCACGGTCAATGCCGTGTGCCCCGGCTATACCGAAACACCGATGCTCGAAGGAGCCATCGCGCACATCGTTGCAACAACGAAGCGCGATGCCGCCGCGGCGCGCGCGGCGCTCACGAGCAAAAATCCGCAGGGCCGCTTCATCACGCCCGCCGAAGTCGCTGCTGCAGTGTTGTGGCTATGTGGCGAGGCAACGGCGGGCATCACTGGTCAGGCCATCGCGATATCCGGAGGCGAGACATGGTGAGCGCGCCGCTACCCTCCCCCGCCGCACGGCTCGACGGCAAGAAGGAAAAAGAAAGCGACAGCAAGGCGCGGCTACGCCTGTGGATTCGGCTGCTTCGCGCCAGCCGCCTGATCGAAGGCATGGCGCGCGAGCGTTTGAAGGCGCAATTTGGCGCCACGCTGCCGCGCTTCGACGTCATGGCGGCCCTGTTCCGCCAACCGGATGGCATGCTGATGAGCGAGATTTCGCGCTTCCTCATGGTGTCCAACGGCATCGTCACCGGCATCGTCGATCGCCTGGTCGCCGATGGTTTTGTCGCGCGCTCGCAGCGCAACGGCGACCGCCGCACCTCGTTCATCACGCTGACCCGCAAGGGCCGCGCGGGGTTCGCCACCATGGCGGCCGCGCACGAAAGCTGGATCAACGAGCTTCTGGGCGGCATCTCGGCGCGCGACGCCGAGCAGATGTCGGCCAAGCTGAAATCGTTCCGCAGCGATTGGGAGGGCGAAGCATGAGCGCCGCCACGACCGCGACCAGTATGGCCGGTTTCAAGCCGCAGCATTTTCTCTGGCGCGTCGACGGCGCGGTTGGAATCATCGAGCTCAACCGGCCGGAGCGCAAAAACCCGCTCACCTTCGAATCCTATGCCGAGTTGCGCGATGCGTTCCGCGCGCTGCGCGCCGCCGATGACATTCACGCCGTCGTGTGGCTGCCCAATGGCGGCAATTTTTGCTCCGGCGGCGACGTGCGCGACATCATCGGCCCGCTGATCGATCAGGACATGAAGGGTCTGCTCGACTTCACGCGCATGACCGGCGATCTGGTCAAGGCCATGCTGACTTGCGGCAAGCCGATCATCGCCGCGGTCGATGGCGTCGCCGTCGGCGCCGGCGCCATCATCGCCATGGCGGCCGATCTGCGGCTAGCCACGCCGGCGGCGCAAACCGCGTTTCTGTTCAACCGCGTCGGGCTTGCCGGCTGCGACATGGGCGCGTGCGCGATCCTGCCGCGCATCATCGGCCAGGGCCGCGCCGCCGAACTTCTGTACACCGGCCGCGCCATGACGGCGCAGGAAGGCGAGCAATGGGGCTTCTACAACAAGCTCGTTGCCGGCGCCGCCCTGGAGCCGGAAGCGATGGCGCTCGGCCGCCGCATCGCCAGGGGGCCGACCTTCGCCAACAGCGTCACCAAGACCCAGCTTTATCAGGAATGGGCGATGAGCCTCGATCAGGCCATCGAGGCCGAGGCGCAGGCGCAAGCGATCTGCATGCAGAGCAAGGATTTCGCCCGCGCCTATCACGCGTTCATCGCCAAGCAGAAGCCGGTGTTCGAGGGGAATTGAATGCGTGCTGCAATGACAATCCCAGATTCGTCATTGCCGGGCTTGACCCGGCAATCCATGCTGCAATTGCGCTTGCACTTTCCTGCAAAGTCTCAAAGACGGCACGTCAGCATGGATGCGCGGGTCAAGCCCGCGCATGACGAGTGAAAGTAGTCCGATGCCCGACACGACCTTTCTCAGCTGGCCGTTTTTCAGCGAACGCCACCGCTCGCTGGCGCAGGCGATCGAGGCGTGGGCGGCCGCCAATCTACCGGTCGACAATAGCGACGTGGCGGCTGCCTGCCGCACGCTCGTGCAAAAACTCGGCCGCGACGGTTTTCTCAAACACACCGCGCCCGATCCCGACGCTCCCTCCCCGCTCGACGTGCGCGCGCTATGCCTCATCCGCGAGACCTTGGCGCGCTACGACGGCCTTGCCGATTTCGCCTTCGCCATGCAGGGCCTCGGCGCCGGGCCGATCAGCCTGTTCGGTGATGCCGTGCAACGCCGGTTGCTGGCGCGTACGCGCGCCGGCGAAGCTATCTCTGCGTTTGCATTGACCGAGCAGCAATCCGGCTCCGACGTTGCCAATATTGCGCTGTCGGCGAAGCGCGACGGTGACGCTTATGTTCTCGACGGCGAAAAAATGTGGATCTCGAACGGCGGCATCGCGGACGTTTACGTCGTGTTCGCCCGCAGCGGCGAAGGCCCGGGCGCCAAGGGCTTATCCGCTTTTCTCGTCACCGCGGATGCACCGGGCCTAAGCGTCACCGAATCTCTCGATGTGATCGCCCCGCATCCATTGGCGCGTATCCGCTTCGATGGCGTGCGTGTACCTGCCTCCGCGCTGGTCGGGGCGCCCGGCGAGGGATTTAAGATCGCCATGGCGACGCTGGATATTTTTCGCGCCACTGTCGGCGCCGCCGCGCTCGGCTTCGCCCGCCGCGCGCTCGACGAGACCATCGCTCGTATAAAATCACGAAAGCTGTTCGGCGGCCCGCTCGCCGACCTGCAGATGGTGCAGGCGCACGTCGCCGACATGGCCGTCGATATCGAAGCCATGGCGCTGCTGGTATACCGCGCCGCCTGGGCCAAGGATTCGGGCGCGGCCCGCGTCACCCGCGAAGCCTCGATGGCAAAACTGTTCGCCACCGAACGCGCGCAGCACGTGATCGACAAAGCGGTGCAGCTTCACGGCGGCGACGGCGTGCGCCGCGGCCATATCGTCGAACGGCTCTATCGCGAAATCCGGGCGCTGCGCATCTACGAAGGCGCCTCCGAAGTGCAGAAAATCGTCATCGCACGGCAAACTCTTGCGGGAGCATGATCATGGCATCGCTAGGTCGCTCGGCCCATACCGACACCTTTACGCGCGACAACCTGCCGCCGTCCCAGCTCTGGCCGGACATTTCGCTCGAGGGTTTTGCGTATCCCGAAGCGCTCAACGCCGGCGTCGAGCTGACCGACACCATGGTCAAGCGCGGCTTCGGCGATCACGTGGCGCTGATCGGCAAC
>JASHXZ010000578.1 GCA_030043285.1 Xanthobacteraceae bacterium
CCGACCATCATGCAGATCGGCTGCTTGTACTCGACGGCGATGCCGCGGATGGCGTTGAGCGAGTCGAGAAAGCCGGTGTACTGAATGAGGATCAGTGCGCGTTTGTCCGCATACGACAGGCCCGACGCGATGCCGATGCACTCGTCCTCCTTGCAGACGCGGATCAGCTTGAAATCGTTATCGCGGGCGATCGGCCCCAGCAGGCCGGAGCTGGTCACGATATCGGGCACCGCCAGCACGTACGCGATGCCGCTCGCCTTGAGCGCCGCGATGATGCCGCCGCCATGCAGGTCACGGGAGGCTGTTTCGGTCGATCCAGTACGTGCATCCATAGGCAGTCATTCTCCCCCCGGTGAGCGCTAAAAGCTTAGGACACTTGCGGCTCACTTGAAAATCGACAGTCTCTGGGCCACATTGTAGCCCAGAGAGGAAGGCTTGGCATGGCCGAAAACATTGTCGTTCGCGCTCGCATTGATGGGCGTATCAAGAAACAAGCCGCAGCCGTACTCGGCGCGATGGGTCTTACTGTGTCCGACGCATTTCGGCTGATGATGGTGCGCATCGCCAACGAGAAGGCGCTCCCGTTCGAACCGCTCGTCCCCAATGAGGAAACCATTGAAGCGATGAAAGCTGCTCGTCGCGGCGAACTCGAAACGGTGGGTTCGCCAGAGGAGCTGATGACGAAGCTCAATGCGGACGATTAGGTACACGAACCGGTTCAAACGCGATTACAAACGCGAAAAGGCTGGACAACGCGGCAAGAGACTTGATACCGAATTGGATGAAATTATCCGCCTGCTCGCAACCGACGCGCCGTTGCCGCATCGCCATTTCGACCATCCATTGTCCGGGGAGTGGCGCGATCACCGTGATTGTCACGTGCGACCCGACCTCATTCTGATCTACCGGAAGCCTGACGACAAAAATTTAGACTTGGTGCGACTCGGTTCACACAGTGAGCTTGGTTTTTAGACTACAATGCCGGTGAGCAGAGGATAAAAGTTGGCAAGGCGGCTCGGCGGCCGGCGCCCTACTCCGCCGCGGTCCTCGCGCCTTGGCCGTAGCGGCGCTCGATGTAATCGATCACCATCTTCTGGAAATCGGCCGCGAGCGTCGGGCCGCGCAAGGTCGCGGCCTTTTTGCCGTCGATGAAGACCGGTGCAGTGGGCTGTTCCCCGGTGCCGGGCAGCGAGATGCCGATATCCGCATGCTTGGATTCGCCGGGTCCGTTGACGATGCAGCCCATCACCGCGACGTTGAGGCCCTCGACGCCCGGATAGCGCGTTTTCCATTCCGGCATCGAATCGCGGATGAAATGCTGGATGCCGGCGGCGAGCTCTTGGAACGTGGTCGAGGTGGTGCGGCCGCAGCCCGGGCAGGCGGCGACGAGCGGCACGAAGGTGCGCAGCCCCATGGTCTGCAGCAGTTCCTGCGCCACTTTCACTTCCAGCGTGCGGTCGCCGTTCGGTTCGGGTGTGAGCGAAATGCGGATGGTGTCGCCGATGCCTTGCTGCAGCAGCGTCCCCATCGCGGCAGATGAGGCGACCACGCCTTTCGTCCCCATGCCGGCTTCGGTGAGGCCGAGATGGAGCGCGTAATCGGAGCGCCGCGCCAGCTCGCCATAGACGCCGATCAGATCCTGCACGGCGGACACTTTGGTGGACAGAATGATGCGGTTCTTTGGCAGGCCGATTTCCTCGGCACGCTGCGCCGACAGCAGCGCCGACTGCACCATGGCTTCGCGCGTCACGTCGCGCGCATCGACCGGATGGTTCGATTTGGCATTCTGGTCCATCAGGTGGGTGAGCAGCTCCTGGTCGAGCGAACCCCAATTGGCGCCGATGCGCACCGGCTTGTTGTAGCGGATCGCGGTCTCGACGATGGCGCCGAATTGCCGGTCCTTCTTTTCCTTGAAGCCGACATTGCCCGGATTGATGCGATATTTATCGAGCGCCTCGGCGCAGGCCGGATGCTCGGCCAGAAGCTTGTGGCCGATGTAGTGGAAGTCGCCGACGATCGGCACGTCGACGTTCATCTTCAGAAGCCGCTCTTTGATGTGCGGGACCGCGGCCGCGGCCTCGTCGCGGTCCACGGTGATGCGCACGATTTCCGAGCCAGCCCGCGCCAGCGCCGCCACTTGCTTGGCGGTCGCGTCCGCGTCGGCGGTGTCGGTATTGGTCATCGACTGCACCACGATGGGGGCGCCGCCGCCGACCGTCACCTTGCCGACCTGCACCGGCGCGGTTTGGTGCCGTTCCGCGGGGCCCGAAAATTCCATCATAGCATCAATCCCTTAGCTCTATGCGCGCAAGGCGGCGGCGGACGGAACCGCGCTGCCATGCGGAGGATATAGCGTC
The DNA here is from genome assembly GCA_030043285.1 of Xanthobacteraceae bacterium. Taxonomy (GTDB): domain Bacteria; phylum Pseudomonadota; class Alphaproteobacteria; order Rhizobiales; family Xanthobacteraceae; genus BOG-931. Next base: position 2,358 of record JASHXZ010000578.1, read on the forward strand.
GGAGCGGCGGTTTGACGAGGAGCAGACATGGGGTCCTAGCCGAGTTCCGGCTGAGCTCCGGCCGAGCATTTGCCGGCGGTTCTACCAATCGTTGATCCGATTATGTCGACGTTACCATTCCGGCCCGTAAATTGACGAAGCGTATACAATTCGAGTTCCTCCGCTTAAACTTTCATCCCGGTGGCGATGGCGCGTGGCCACCCGGGGAATCGTTTCTCGATGGATGCGGCAACCGAGATGACGCTGACGTTCCGCTGTCCGCGCGGGCTCGAGAACGTCGTCCCGCGGCCGTTTCCGGCGGTGACCGGCCTGCCCGAATGGTTCAAAGCGTTGCCGCAGAAAGCCTTCAATTCAACGTTGGGCGGCGAAAGTTTTACCGTCAAAAAATGCCCGCCGTTCATCGACGCGATGACGTATGGATTTCTGATCCCGCTGGCGACCGATCTCGAAGTGCGTGACGGTGAATTCAGCTGGAACTTCGATTTGCCCGAAGGCGTGGCGGGCGATCAGTCCTATTCTCCGATCGACTTTCATGATCCGAGCCAGATCGCCGGTACGCCGTTCTTCGACGATGACCGTTTCATCATCAAGTTCACCAATTTCTGGACGATCCAGGCGCCGGCCGGTTACTCGTTGTTGTTCACACACCCGGTCAATCGCCGCGACCTGCCCTTCACCACGCTAACCGGCCTCGTTGATTGCGACGCCTTCTACGACAACCCGGTGCTGTTTCCGGCCCGCTGGCACGATCCGGACTTCAACGGCGTGCTGCCGAAGGGCACGCCGGTGGCGCAGTGTTTGCCGGTCAAACGTGAAAATTGGCTTGGCAGTTTCGAGGTGCTGTCGGACGACGACACGGCGCGGGTGTTTGCGTCCCGCACCGAGATCCAGCACGGCAACGACGTTTACCGCCGCAAATATCGCGCCGCGAAGCGTTAGCGCAGATGATTTAGGTCGACCCACTCGCTCGTCATTGCGAGCGAAGCGAAGCAATCCAGTGCGGCGCCGCTGTTCTGGATTGCTTCGTCGCTTCGCTCCTCGCAATGACGAGCACTCAATCGAGCTAACTTCATCACGCTCTAGGTTTTTGCTTCGCGGATAAAGCGCGAGGCGGCGCTCGGCTTGAGAAAGAAGCGGCCGTGCGGCGACTTCACCAGGGTGCCGAGCACGCCGCCGTAGCGCTTCGGATCGGCGCGCACCGCCCAGCGCAGGCAATCGGTGCCCTCTTCGGCCTCGCCGATCATCAACAGACAGCGTCCGAGATTGTGCCAGACCAGCGGATCGGGTTTCAGCCGCAGGCAGCGCCGATAGGTTTCGGCGGCGGCGCGGTATTCGCCGAGCTCCTGATGCGCTTTGGCCATGCCAAACAGCGCCTCGGGTGAATTCGGCGCAACATTGAGCGTTTGGCCGAAGGTTGCCTTGGCGTCGGCCCACTTGCGGCACTGCATGTAAAGGCCGCCAAGCTGCAGCGACAGCTGCATCATCATTGGCGCCAATTCGACACCGCGGCGAAAGGCTTCGATCGCTTCCTCATAGCGCTGCAGGAAAGCGAGCAGGCGGCCGAGGTCGTGAAAGGCCGCAATGAATGGCGGCTGCCGCTTGGTGGCGCGCCGTAATCGCGCCACCGCGTCGTCGAGCCGGCCGACTTGGCGCAGCGCTTCGGCAAGCGCAACATCGATCTCGGGATTGTGCTGGGCGCGCGCCGCCGTCTCGAGCGGTGCGATCGCCTCATTGGCGCGACCCTGCATCAACAGCGCACAGCCGACGATATGCAGCGCGCCGGCGTGGCGCGGCACGCGTCTGAGCACCTCGGCGGCGATCAGCTGCGCCTCGTCCGGACGTTTGTTGTTGAGTGCCGACATGGCCTGCCGCAGCGCCATGTCGGCATTTGCTGTCGGCGAATGTCCAGATCCGTTCGCCACGTTTCCGTTCGCCCTATTTGCTGCCGGTGCCGCTTGGCTCGTCATCGCGGCCGGTTGACGAAGATCAGGCCAGTGGCCACCAGCACCACAGCCAGCGCAAAGGCGGGCGTCAAGGGTTCGTTGAGTACCGTGTGACCCGCCGCCACGCCGCACAATGGCGCCAGGAACGTGAACGCCGACAGCCGGCCGGCGGAATAGCGCACGATCAGCGCGAACCAGACCGGAAAGGTCACGCTTACCACCCAAAGCGTCTGATACGCAAAGGCGCCAAGTGCCAGCGCCGACGGCATGGCATGGATGCGCTCGCCGAACGCTGCGGCGCCGATGGCAAGGAGCGGCACCGAAACCACCAGCTGGTAAAGCAGGGTCTTTTCGGCGCTCACCCTGTTGAGCGCGCTCGCCTTGATGACCAGCGTAGTCGCCGCCCAGGCGGCCGCGGCGCCGACGAACATGAGATCGCCCAGCACTTGGTGCGGTTGCGATGTCGGGGTCGGGATGCCAAAGGCGATGACGATGCCGGCGAACGACAAAAGGAGGCCGAGCCACTGTGAAGTTTGGAAATGATCGCCCGGAACGAGCCAGCGCGAGCCGAGCACGACGAAAAACGGTGCGAGGTAGAGAAACAGCACGCCCCGTGTCGCGGTGGTCCACACCAGGCCGCGGTAGATCAGCAGGAACTCCAGCGCAAACAACACGCCGGCTAAAATTCCGGCGGCGAGCGTGCCGTCGCGCTTGAACAGCGCCATGCCGCGCGCCTGCGTCCAGGCGGTGACTAACAGCGCTGCGATTGCCGACCGCGCCGCCGACTGGATCAGCGGCGGAATGTCGTGGATCGCGAGCTTGATGGCGACATTGTTGAAGCCCCAGCTGATGCACAGCCCGATCGTCACCGCGATGGCGAGAGCGTCGAGCGGTCGGGAGGATGGCGCGTTTGTCGACACGGGAAACTGTGATGCGGTCGGCGTTGGGGTATTCAGCGCTGTCGGCAATGCGAGCAGATGCCGACGATCTCGATCAGCGGGCTTTTGGGCGAAAATCCGGCCGCGCGCGACGAGGCTTTGAGCGCGTCCGCGACCGCGCCGCCCGGCCCCTCCCCGACTGCGCCGCAGCGTTCGCAAATAAGAAACACCACCAGATCCTCGCCGCTGTGATTGTGCACGCACGCCACGAACGCATTGCGGCTTTCGATGCGGTGCACGAGGCCGTTGTCGCGCAGAAAATCGAGCGCACGATAGACTGTGATCGGCGCCGGGCGGTTGTTTGCGCCGGCCATCCGCTCGATGATTTCGTAGGCGCCGAGCGGATTATGGCTGGCAAGCAGCGTCTCGAGCACATGGCGGCGCAGCGGCGTCAATCGCTGCGCCCGCGCGGCGCATCGGGCTTCCGCATGGGCGATCGCGGTGCTGGTGCACCGTTGGTGATCGTGGTCAGGCGCCGGGAAGATCGCGCGCGCCATTATCGTGAGCCTTATCCTTTCGCCGCAAACCGCACCGCGGCGATGGTAGCGCGGCCATTGCCTCGCGGAAACGTGACGGTGCAGCGCGGTTTTATGTTGCACTGCAGCACGAAGCGCCGCACAGTCCTGGCCCTCATCCGAAAGGGCACGGCCAGTGCCCACTTTGCCACGCCACACCGCGAATTGGGAATTGCCATGCTGAAAGGAAAGTCTGCGCTTGTCACCGGCTCGACCTCGGGCATCGGGCTCGCCACCGCCCGGGCGTTCGCCGCCGAGGGCGCCAACGTCACTCTCAATGGCTTCGGCGACAAGGCGGCCATCGAGCAACAGCGCGCAGGCCTCGAAAAGGAATTCGGCGTCAAGGCAATCTATTCGCCTGCCGACATGTCGAAGCCCGCCGAAATCGCCGACATGGTGCAGACGGCCGAGAAGACATTCGGTGCGCTCGACATCGTGGTGAACAATGCCGGCATCCAGCACGTCGCTAACATCGAGGATTTCCCCATCGAGAAGTGGGACGCGGTTATCGCCATCAATCTTTCTTCCTCATTCCACACCATCCGCGCCGCGGTGCCCGGCATGAAGAAGCGCCAATGGGGTCGCATCATCAACATCGCCTCGGCGCACGGCCTGGTGGCGAGCGCGCAGAAGGTCGCGTACGTCTCGGCCAAGCACGGCCTCGTCGGCATGACCAAGGTGGTGGCGATCGAGTGTGCGAATTCCGGCATCACCTGCAACGCCATCTGTCCGGGCTGGGTGCTGACGCCGCTGGTGCAGGCGCAGATCGACGCGCGCGCCAAGGCTTCCGGCCGGCCCGTCCGTGACGAGGAGATCGCGCTCCTGTCGGAGAAGCAGCCGATGCACCAGTTCACCAAGCCGGAGAATATCGGCGCGCTCGCCGTGTTCCTGGCGAGCGACGCGGCGTCGACCATCACCGGCTCCGCCTATTCGATCGACGGCGGCTGGGTCGCACAGTGAGCATGGCTGCCTCGCGCGGCCGTGGCATGAAAGATTTTTTGACATCGTTACTGCCCGGCCGCGCGGCGGACCAGAAGAGTCCGTCGATCACCAAGCGCATCAATTTGGCGCTGCAAGGCGGCGGCGCGCACGGCGCGTTCACCTGGGGCGTGCTCGATTATTTGTTGGAGGACGAGCGCCTTGCCGTCGAGGGCATTTCCGGCACGTCGGCCGGCGCCCTCAATGCGGTCATGGTGGCGGACGGATTGGCGCGCGGCGGGCGCGCCGAAGCGCAAAAGCGGCTCGCCGATTTCTGGCGCGCGGTGAGCAGCACTGGGCAGCTGTCCAGCTTGCAGCGCAGGGTCACGGAGCGGTTGCTGTCGTTCACGCCGCTCGAAGGCACGCCGGTGCAGGCCTGGTTCGATGCGCTGTCGCGCTATTTTTCGCCCTACGACGTCAATCCGCTCAACATCAATCCGCTCAGGGATTTGATCGAGCGGTTCGTCGACTTCGAAGCGCTGCGCGCGTTCTCGGATCTGCAGATTTTCATTTCCGCCACCAACGTGCAGACCGGGCGCGTGCGGGTCTTTCCGCGCGACAAGATCACCGCCGATGCGGTGATGGCGTCTGCCTGCCTGCCGTTGTTGTTTCGCGCGGTGGAAATCGACGGCGTGCCCTACTGGGACGGCGGCTATCTCGGCAATCCGGTGATCTTTCCGTTTTTCCGCACCACCAGCACCGAAGACGTATTGGTGGTGCAGATCAATCCGTTGGTGCGCCACGATACGCCGATGTCGTCGGGCGAGATCATGAACCGCATCAACGAGATCACCTTCAATTCATCGCTGATCGGCGAATACCGTGCCATTGATTTTGTCGCCCGGTTGATCGATAGAGGCCAGCTGCGGCGCGGCATCGGACCTGGCGAGTACCGGCGCATCAACGTGCATCGCATTGTGCTCGACCGCTTCGGCACGCATTTGGACGCCCACAGCAAAATGTCGACCGATTACGATTTCTTCGAGATGCTGCGCGTGAGCGGAAGGCGCGCCGCGCGCCGCTTTCTGGAGCAGCATTTCGACGACATCGGCAACAAAAGCACCGTCGATCTTCGCGCCGAGGCGGAGGCTGAATGGGCGTGATACATTGCGGCGATGGCCAGTCCCGCGCCGCTCGCCACCGCTGAAGTCGGCCCTGCCCGTCTCGAGGTCGCCGTCGCCGACATCACGACCTTAACGCTCGATGCCATCGTCAATGCGGCGAACCGCAGCTTGTTAGGTGGCGGGGGCGTCGATGGCGCGATCCATCGCGCCGCCGGCCCGGACTTGCTCGCGGAATGCAAAACGCTCGGCGGCTGCGCTACCGGTTCGGCGAAAATCACCGGCGGCTACCGGCTGCCCGCAAAGCACGTGATCCATGCCGTGGGCCCGGTGTGGAATGGCGGCGGCCATGGCGAAGACGAGCTGCTGGCTTCCTGTTATCGGACTGCGCTTGACCTTGCGGGCGACATTCGCTTGGCGTCGATCGCGTTTCCGGCGATCTCGACCGGCATTTATGCTTTCCCGCCGGACCGTGCAGCCCGCATTGCGATCGGCACCCTGGTGGCGGAACTCTCGGCGGCACCCCGCGGCATTGAGCGCGTCGTGTTCTGCTGTTTCAGCCAAGCCTCCGCGGATTACCAGATCGCAGCCCTCGCCGAGCTCGGCCTGGCGTGACCAGCGGCACGCATTTCTGCAGCGCGAATTTCATATTGCATATATTATAAGCTAGCTTATATTGTGCGTGCTCCTAATAAGGTGCCATAGGTACGGAGAAGCGCCGTGTTGCCGCGCTCGCTGAATAGAGAATTCGCCTTTATGCTCAATGATGTAGCACGTATGCTGCGGACCTACGCCGACCACGAGGCGGCGCAGTTCGGCATCACGCGCGCCCAATGGGTGGTCCTGGTCCGGCTCGACCGATCCGAGGGACTGAAACAGTCGGAACTGGCGGAAGTGCTGGATCTGCAGCCGATCTCGTTGACCCGGCTGTTGGACCGGCTCTGCGAGTGCGGGTTGATCGAGCGCCGACCCGATCCGGTCGACCGCCGCGCCAAGCGGCTGTTTCTCAAGCCTGCCGCCCGGCCGCTCTTGGACAAGCTCGGCGATCTTGGCGAAGCGCTGATGGCGACGGCCCTTAACGGCGTCGAGCGCGACAGCATCGAGCGGATGGTCGCGCAGCTCGGCATTGTCAAAGAAAATTTGCGGCAGGCGATTGCGCAGCGAACCGCCGGCAATGCGGCGGAGGAGCGGCGCTATGGCTGAAGCACTTCGCAAACCGGCCCCGGAGCGCGACGAAGCTCCGGAAGCGCCGATTACCCGGCCGGCTGCACCCGTTGAACTGCATCCCGACAAGCCGGCTGCCGCTGAAAAGAAGCGTCCGCCGACCCGCCGCCGCTGGACCCGTTGGGGCCTGTTCCTGCTGCTGCCGCTCGTTCTTGCCGTCGGCCTTTATTGGTACGCCACCGGCGGCCAGCTCATGTCGACCGACGACGCCTACATCGAAGCCGACAAAGTCGGCGTCTCCACTGACGTGGCCGGCATCGTCCAGGACGTCAGCGTCCATGAAAACGAACAGGTCGCCGCCGGGCAGATTCTTTACCGGCTCGACCCCCGTCAGTTTCAGATCGCGCTCGACGACGCCAAGGCCAACCTGGCGCAGATCGCGCTAAGCATCGATGCGATGAAGCAGGACTACAAGCGCATGCTGAGCGACGTTGACGCCCAGCAGGCGCAGGTCGGCCTCGACCAGACGAATTTCAACCGCGACAGCACGCTGCTGCGCAGCGGTACGGTCTCGCAGGCCGTCTACGATCAGATCAAATCCACGCTCGAGACCGATCAGAGCAAGCTCGCCTCGCTGCGTGAGCAGTCGCAGGTGCAACTCGCCAAACTTGGCGGCAACGCCGACATCGCCGTCACGCAACATCCCCAATACCTGCAGGCCAAGGCCAAGGTCGATGAAGCGCAGCGCCAGCTCGACGACACCGTCGTTCGCGCGCCGTTCGCCGGAATCACGAGCAATGTGCCGGCCATCGCGCCGGGCAAATATCTCGCCGCCTCGACGACGGCGTTTTATCTGGTCAATACCGACCACGTCTGGGTCGATGCCAACCCGAAAGAGACCGAGCTGACCTACGTGCGTCCGGGTCAGTCGGTCACCGTGACGGTCGATACCTACCCGGACCAGGCCTGGCACGGCACGGTCGAAAGCATCAGCCCGGCCGCGGCCCAGGAATTCGCATTGTTGCCGGCGCAGAATACCAGCGGCAACTGGGTCAAGGTCGTGCAGCGCGTGCCGATGCGCGTGCGCGTCGATACCAGCGATCAGAAAATGCCGCCGCTGCGCGCCGGCATGAGTGCCGAGGTTGCGGTCGATACCGGCCATGCCCGCGGCCTGCCGCATTTCTGACCGGCATCTTTGACGAAGCCCCACGACGTCCCATGGCTAGCGAAACATCAACAGAGATCGGCGGCCATCGCACTGCAATCACGCTGTGCGTGATCCTCGCCACCTTGATGCAGGCGCTCGACACCACGATCGCCAACGTGGCGCTGCCCTACATGCAGGGCACGGTATCGGCGAGCCAGGAGCAGATCGACTGGGTGCTGACGTCCTACATCGTCGCCGCCGCGATCATGACGCCGCCGACCGGCTTTCTGGCCGGCAAATTC
>JASHXZ010000579.1 GCA_030043285.1 Xanthobacteraceae bacterium
CTGCACGCCATAGAGGCAATTGCAGATCGCGACGTCGATAGCCCAGCGGTCGAGCGCATGGGTACGCAACGCCTCGATCGTGTTCGGCGGTGCGCCGGCCTTGCCGCGCCAATCGGCCCGCGCGGTCAGCGGCGCGTTCGGCGGATAGCTGATCGATTCCAGCGAATTGAGCCCGCGGTCGATCACACTGTCGCGCCATTGCTCGTCGAGATACGGCAACAGCGCCGCCATGCCGGGCACGTTGGCATGCACGTCGCAATCGATCGTCGACCAGCCGCTCATGCCGATCGTTCTACGGCGCGCGCAGCGGGCCGGGCAAGGCGCGCTCGGCCTTGGCGATGAGTTGCGTCTCGTGGCGGGCCACGAAGAGCGCAAGCGCGATGAGCACGATCACCGCCCCGACGCCGAATACGATCCAGCCGCTCGGGCCGCGCAGGAACCACCACGATTCCGCAAGGTGTGCGAACTCACGACCGAACCAGTACGCACCGATGCCGAAGAACAGCGCCCACAGGATCGCCCCCACGGTGCTCGCCACCAGGAAATTGTGCCACGGCATGCGGTTGGCGCCGGCGAGGATGCCCGCGATCGGGCGCAAGAACGGCACGAATTGCGCGATGATGATGATGGCGCCGCCGTAACGCAGGAACAGGTACTCGCCGAGCTTGATGCGCGGTTCGGTGATCCGCACGTAGCTGCCGTAGCGAAGCAGCAGCCAATAGCCGAAGCGCGCCCCGATGGCATAGCCGATGATACGGCCGACAATGGAGGCGAGCGCCGCCACCACGATGACCCCGACGATGTTCAGCTCGTGGGTACGCCCGGCAATCACCGAGCCGACGATCAGCGTGGTTTCGCCCGGCACCGGAATGCCCAAGGCCTCGATGCCGATGAAGCCGGCAACGACGAGCAGACCATAGGCGTGGATAAGATGGGCGACGGAGTGCATGCAGTCCCGGCTACGCAGTGGTCATTTATACGGCTTTTACGCTGAGGAGAACTCCTTGACATCGGCTTCGTGCCAACGCAGCGACGGCCGATCGCCGCAGAGAACCGGTGCGTTCCGCGGGTTTCGGCCTATACTCGCCCTTTGTTCCGGAGTCGTTCGCCGGCCTGCCTGCCGCGCCCGTCAGGTTCCCCCACCGATGTACCAGGATCTGCGCGCCTTCATCGCGCTTGTCGATCAACTCGGGGCGTTGCGCCGGATCGAGGGGGCCGACCCGCGCTTCGAGATCGGCGGCATCACCGAAGTTGCGGCTGGAACGCCTGACTGCCCGGCCCTGTTGTTCGACCGCATCAAGGGCCATCGCGCCGGCTATCGGGTCTTCAGCAACGCCACCACCAACGTGCAGCGGGCGGCGCTGGCGCTCGGCCTTGATCCGACGCTCCGGCCGCTCGACGCGCTCAAGGCCTGGATGGAGAAGCGCAAGGATTTGCAGCCCATCGCCCCGGTCAACGTGAAAGCGGCCGCGTTCGGCGCGAACACGCAAACCGGCTCGGACGTCGACATTGCGCGCTTCCCGGCGCCGATCTGGCACCGCCACGACGGCGGCCCGTTCATCGGCTCCGGCTCGATCGTGGTGATGCGCGACCCGGACGACGGCTGGATCAACGCGTCGATCTATCGGGTCCAGGTGCACGGCCGCAACAAGGTGACCGTGCAGTTCGATCACGGCGGCCGGCACGGCGCCATCATCGCCAGGAAATATTGGGATCGCGGCGAGAGCTGCCCGATCGCCGTGGTGCACGGCGAAGATCCGGCGCTGTTCATCGCCGGCTTCGAGTACCTGCCGGACGGCCGGTCGGAATACGAATTCGCCGGCTCGATCAAGGGCGCGCCCATAGAGGTGTGCGCCGGTCCGCAAACCGGGCTGCCGCTGCCGGCTTTCGCCGAAATCGTATTCGAGGGCCGGCTATTGCCGATGAGCGAGGCGACGCTGCCGGAGGGGCCGTTCGGCGAATTCACCGGCTATTACGCGGCGGCGACGCGCCCCGGGCCGGTGATGGACGTTACGGCCATCCATCATCGCAACGATCCGATCCTGCTCGGCTCGCCGCCGATGAAGCCGCCGCGATTTCATTTCGGACTGCCGTTCCGCGCGGCGACGATCTGGAGCAATCTCGAGGCCGCGGGCGTCACCGACGTTGCCGGTGTCTGGCAGCACGTCTCCCAGCTCATGACCGTGGTGGCGCTGCGCCAGCGTTATGACGGCCACGCCAAGCGCGCCGCGCTCGTTGCGGCGGCGCACAGCTATATGGCGCGCCTCGTTGTGGTGGTGGACGAGGATATTGATCCATCCCATCTCGCCGACGTGATGTGGGCGGTGACGACGCGCTGCGAGCCTTGTGAAAACATCGACATCCTGCGCAACGCCTGGAGTTCGGCGCTCGATCCGCGCATTGCGCCGGAAGACAAGGAGCGCGGCGTCACCGCGCATTCGAAGGCGATCATCGATGCGTGCCGGCCGTTCGGCTGGATCGATAAATTCCCGAGAGCCTCGGCGCTGTCGGCGCAGGAGGCGCGGCAGATCGAGGAAAAGTGGGGGTCGTTTT
>JASHXZ010000580.1 GCA_030043285.1 Xanthobacteraceae bacterium
GGTCACTACAATTCCGGCGTCACCATTCCGGCTTCCGAGGTCTATCAGGAAAACGGCATCCTCGAGATCACGCCCGCCTCGACCAATCCGACCGTGACCGAGCGCAAGATGTGGAACATCTTCCGCACCTGCGGGCGCGACGATCAACAGGGGCAAGTCGCCGGCAAGTACATCCTGGCGCACTTCAAAGGCAAGAAGATCGCCTTCGTCAACGACAAGACCACCTACGGCAAGGGTCTCGCCGACGAAACGTTGAAGACGATCCGCGCCGGCGGCATGAAGGAAGTGCTGAACGAAGGCATCAATACCGGCGAGAAGGATTACTCGGCGCTGATCTCGAAGATCAAGCAATCAGGCGCCGACCTCGTCTACTTCGGCGGGCTCTACACCGAAGGCGGGTTGATCGTGCGGCAGATGCGCGATCAGGGCGTCCAGGCGCCGCTGATGGGCGGCGACGGCATCACCTCGGACGAATTCGCAACCGTCGGCGGCCCGGGCGTGGCCGGCACGCTGATGACCTACGGTCCCGATCCGCGCAATCGGCCGGAGGCCAAGGCCGTGGTTGAGGAATTCCGTAAGAAGGGGTTCGAGCCGGAAGCCTACACGCTCTACAGCTACGCCGGCGTGCAGATCATCAAGCAGGCCGCCGAAGCGGCAAAATCGCTGGATCCGAAAAAGGTCGCCGACAAAATGCATTCCGGCATGACGTTCCAGACCGTGCTCGGCCCGTACTCGTATGACAAGAAGGGCGACATCACCAAGCTCGATTACGTGATGTACGTCTGGAAGAAAGACCCAAGCGGGAAGATCACTTACGTTGAATGCCCCGCGTCTGGCTGCCAGATGTAGGCATCCGCCTCACGCATTTCGTAAAAAGCCCGCGTTCGGCGCGGGCTTTTCTTTTTAGATCGCGAGCCCGCTCAGCCCCGGAAAGGCCTGCAAGAGCCAGCTGCCGAGGTCGGTGATCCAGCCGGTGAAAAATGCAATCCCGGCGAGCACGAGCAGGCCGCCCATCGCCTTCTCGACCATGTGCAAATGGCTGCGGAAGCGGGCGAGAAACGCGGCGAACGCCTCGGCGGCAAACGCGGCGATGATAAACGGCACGCCGAGGCCGAGCGAGTAGACCGCCAACAGTCCGGCGCCGCGCGCCACGGTTCCCTGCGAGCCTGCGATCGCCAGGATCGCACCGAGGATCGGCCCGATGCAGGGCGTCCAGCCGAACGCGAAGGCGAGACCCATGAGGTAGGCGCCCCACAGCCCGACCGGCTTTTGCATTGCGAGCCGCCGCTCCTGCATCAGGAAGGCGATGCGCGTGACACCGAGGAAGTGCAGCCCCATGAGAATGATGATGACGCCGGCGACCTTGCCGAGCACATACGAGTAGGCGTGCAACAGCGCGCCGATGGCGCTGGCGCTGGCGCCAAAGGCAACGAATACGGTCGCGAAGCCGAGCACGAACAGCAGCGCGGCGACCATCGTTTGGTGCCGCACCACGGGTGCCGCTTCCTTGTCGGCGAAGCGTTCGAGCGAAGCTCCGGTCAGGTAGACGAGATAGGGCGGCACCAGCGGCAGCACGCAGGGCGACAGAAAGCTCAGCATCCCGGCGAGCAGCGCGGCAACGATGGTCACATTCGGCATGGTTGTACTCATGCCCCGATGGTCCCGACCGCGCAAGCCCGCAGCGCTTCGGCCTACAAGGATGTGAAGGAACCTGCAGCGGCGTTCACCTCGGAATGAAGTACTATGCGCCAAATAGTTGACGCTGCCGGAAAAATCGTCTCCGCTTGATCCGCTCTGCGAGCCGCCATGCGCAACCTCATCACCGACGTTCCCGGCCTCAGTGTGGGCCACGCTCAGGATATGCGCCTCGGCTCCGGCGCCACCGCCATCGTTTTCGACGAGCCGGCCGTCGGTTCGATCGACCTGCGCGGCGGCGGGCCGGGCACCCGCGAAACCGCCCTGCTCGACCCGGCACAGACGGTGCAAGGCATCGACGCCATTGCGCTGTCGGGCGGTTCGGCGTTCGGCCTCGATGCCGCATCCGGCGTGCAGGCTTGGCTGCGGGAACAAGGCCGCGGCTTTGCGGTCCGCTCAGCCCGCGTGCCCATCGTGCCGGCTGCAATCCTGTTCGACCTCCTTAGCGGCGGCGACAAGGACTGGGGCCGGTTTCCGCCTTATCGCGAACTGGGCCATGCCGCCGCGGCGGCAGCGGGCGCCAATTTCGCTCTCGGCAGCGTCGGCGCCGGCACCGGCGCGACCACGGTGAACTGCAAGGGCGGCATCGGTTCCGCTTCGGCGCAAAGCAGCGATGGCGCGATCGTCGGCGCACTCGCGGCCGTCAACGCCGCCGGCAGTGTGCTCATCGACCAAGGGCCGTGGTTCTGGGCCGCCCCGTTCGAGCAAAGCGGCGAGTTCGGCGGCCACGGCCATCCCCAGCCGTTTCCGCCGCACGCGCTCGCGGCGCAAACCAAAGGCACGCCGCGGACCAGCACCACACTTGTCGTTGTCGCCACCGACGCCGTGCTGACCAAGGCGCAGGCGAAGCGGCTCGCGGTCATGGCCCAGTGCGGCCTCTCGCGCGCCGTCTATCCGGTACACACGCCGCTCGACGGCGACGTCCTGTTCGCGGTCTCGACTGCGCGCCGGCCCTTGAGTGACCCGCTGCTGGCATTGACCGAACTCGGCGCGCTCGCCGCCAATGTCGCAGCGCGAGCGATCGCGCGCGGCGTGTTCGAAGCCGCTGCACTCCCCTTCCCCGGGGCACTCAAAAGCTGGAAAGATCAGTTCGGCCGCTGACGCTCGCGCGCCGCGGCAACGCAACGTGCATGGAAGACACAACGCACATCTTTCGCGCCACGAGTGCTGTGATTTCAGTGCGTTTTCATTGACTCGGCTGGCAATTGCGCCTTCATTTTAGGCGGGGCGGAGTCGGGGGTGGAGGGTGTGGTGCGCGCGCTGATAATTGTCGTTGCAACGTTGGCGACTTTGGGGCTTGCGGCATTCGGCGTCGTTGCCGCACAAAGAGCAAATCTACCAGGAAGCGCGGTAGTTGCCGTGCAGGCCGCCAAGCCGGTCGCCCCGCTCGCGGCTTCGCCGGTCAGCGAAAAGATCGCGCAGCCAGCGGTCCAGGCACCGATTGCGGCGCCTGCGGCCGCTACGCCCGCTCCCGCACCCGCCCCCGCCGCGCCGGCTCAACCAATCCGGCTTGCGCAAAACTCCGCCGCTCCGAACGGCCCCGCTCCTGCAGGCGCCGCGCTGGCGACCGCCACGCCACCCGGCTCCGGCGCCGCTGCGAACAGCACCGGCAGCTGCGACAAGCCGGGCGCCATGGGCCTCGCCCGCACCGTCGAGATCGACACCAAGGGCGGTCCCGCCTTCGGCTTCGAGCATTTCAAGCAATACGACTTCCTGCGCGAGCACGAGGTGGTGCTAACGTTCGACGACGGACCGTGGCCGGAGAATACGCCTGCGGTGATCAAGGCGCTGACCGATGAGTGCGTCAAGGCGACGTTCTTCGAGATCGGCGAGCACGCCACGTGGCATCCGGAAATTTCCAAGATGGTCGCCGCCGCCGGCATGACCATCGGCAGCCACACCTGGTCGCACAAGGATTTGGCGAAAAATCCCTACGCCAGCGATATCGAGCAGGCCAAGCAGGAGATCGAGATGGGCGTCAGCGCCGTGCATGCGGCGGTCGACGGCCCGATCGCGCCGTTCTTCCGCTTCCCCGACCTGCAGCAGCCACCGGTGCTGCTGTCCTATCTCGGCGAGCGCAATATCGCGACCTTCTCGACCGACCTCGACTCGTTCGATTTCAAGATTCGGCGGCCCGAGCAGGTGATCAAATCGGTGATGACCAAGCTGGAAAAGCGCGGCAAGGGCATCGTGCTGATGCACGACTTCCAGCACGCCACCGCCGAGGCGATGCCCGAACTGTTGCGTCAGCTCAAGGCGGCCGGCTTCAAGGTCGTGCACATGGTGCCGAAGGCGCCGGTGACCACCATCGCCAAGTACGACGAGATGCTGCGCACCCAGGACAAGCTGTCAGTCAACAACACGCGGCCCGAGAACGCCGTGGTGCGCACCATCAGCGGGAATTAGCGCGCATTCCGGCAAATTCCTTACTTAACGCGTCATTGCCGGGCTTGACCCCGCAATCCATGCTGCATCCGTGATTGCACGTTTTGGCGAGCAAAGATTGCACGTCAGCATGGATGCGCGGGTCAAGCCCGCGCATGACGAATTGAAGATGGATCTATGCGCGCCAGCTGCCGCAGGCACCCCTACGCGAACCGCTCGGCACCGTAGGGCTTTGGATCGCAGAACGGCGTGGCGCCGGTCATCATCTCGGCAATAAGCCGGCCGGTGACCGGGCCCAGCGTCAGGCCCCAATGGGCATGGCCGCCGGCGAGCCACAGCCCGCCCTGATTTGGCGCCCGCCCGATTACCGGACGTGAATCCGCAAAGCACGGCCGCGCGCCCAGCCAAGGCTGCGCCTCGACCGGCTCGCCGAGCGCGAGCAATTGCCGCGCCGCCGGAAGAAGCCGCGCGAATTGTACGGGCGTCGGCGCAGCATCACGCGCAGCGAATTCGGCGCCGGTGGTGAGCCGGATGCCCTGCTCCATCGGC
>JASHXZ010000581.1 GCA_030043285.1 Xanthobacteraceae bacterium
GACGCGGGCCGTTGAGGAGCGCGGTGCGTCATCGATCATCGACATGAAGCCGATCGCCTCGTTCGCTCCGCAGACTTCGATCACCTTGTCGCCGATGACCATCTCGATGACGCCGGATTGCACGACGTACATGGTCGAGCCGGGATCGCCCTTGTTGAACACCACGGTGCCGGCCGGAAAGGTGATGGTGGCGCCCGCTTTGCGCGCGAACATCCGCATGTCGATTCCGTTGCCGTCCATTGTACTGCCCCGCTGATCGGTCCTGTCACGATTCCGTCATGGATATGCGAGGCGGCTGGCAAAATCCAGCGCTGGGCGCGATGAGGTTGCGGATCGGCGGAGGATGGGGAGCGGGATTTTACGCCGTGTGCCCGTCGAACTTGCCGGACTTCGGCGTTTCCTTGTCGCTCCGCGGCGTCATCTTGGCGGTGTCCTTGCCTCCAGGGATGCCGCGCGGCCCGAGCTCTTTGCGCGCGAGGTCGTCCTCGGTCGGCCGGTCGTCTTCGTTGATCTGGCGCGGCATGGTTTTGCTCCGCATCGATGTCAGGTGGGCATCACTGGGCCGCCGTCACGGCGAGCGCATCGAAGCGCGCGCGCTGCTGCTCGGTGAGCCTGCTCTCGAATTGGGCGAGCGCCACCTGCATTGCAAGGGCGGCACGCCAGCTGGCGTCGAGGCGCGACTCCATGGCTTCGAGACGCGCAAACGGCATCGCTGGCGACGACGCCGGGCAATGCGCGTCGAGGTCGCTCGCCGCGCCGGCGAAGGCCTGCTTGAGAGCGTCTAGCGCGGGGCGCTGATCATCGGTCGGCGCGACCCGCTGCTCGATCTCTGCGATCGGCCGTTCGACTGCGGCCTGCGGTGTGCCGCAGGCTGCCGCCGCGCCGCTTTCCGACGAGAATGCCGCGAAGTGGGGGCGCTGGTCGGCGGTCAACGACTGCTCGAATTGCTGCAGCGGCGGCCGGATCAGATCGAGCGCCATGCTCAGCGTTTGGATCTGCGCCTGCATCAACTGCAGGCGTTCGGCCGGCTGCGGCGGAATGGCCTTCGGGCAGGCGTGAGCCAGATATCCGGATGCAGTGCCGAGCGCCTGCGCGAGCTTCTGCAACAGCGGTTGCTGCGCCGCATCCGGTCTGATTTCGGCGCTGATGCGGCCGACCACGGCGTTCGGGTCACCCGGCCGACAGGCTTGCGGGTTCGCATCGGGCGGCGATTTTTTGGCGAAGGCGCTGTCGACCAGGGCGTCATAGCCGAACGGCCAGGACGCCGAACGGGCAGGCCAGAAAATCTCGTCGTAAAGGCTGGGCAGGGCGAGGCTCGGATAAAGCAGCGCCGAGTTGTCGACCCTTTCTCTTTGCGGCGGCTCGGCGCTGCGCGCGCCGGAGAGCCGCTCGTTGACCGCCGCCCTGTCGTAGATGGCGTGGCGGTGGTGTCGCCAGCGGTGCCAATGACCGAAGAACGGCAGGCCGACGTGCAGCGGTCCGACGTGCAAGCCGAAAGCCGCACTTGGCGTGGGTGAGGAGAGCAGGGCGGCGAACGCGCCAGCGAAGATATACGCGCCGATGTTGCGCATGACGGGGCACTCCAAGCGGCAGCCCACGTTAACGCACTCACGGGTGGTTTGTTCCGTTCAGGCGGGGCTCACCGCCGGCTGGCCCTGCGGTTTGTCGCCGAGGCGAAGGAGCGGCACCAGCACGAAGGCGATCGCGGTGAACGCCGCCGATACGATCACCAGCGGGGTGAGGCTTGCGTGAAACAGATGCGTATAGAGAAACGAGCCGACATTGTCGGCGAGCGCGGTGGCGAGATTGATGATCGACATCAGGACCGCGAAGCTAAATCCTTCGGCGCGCTGCGGCGCGTAGTCGGCGGCGAGCGTCAGCGTCGCTACGGTCGCCAGCATCGCGGCAAAGCCGCTGCAAAAATTCAGTATCGCGGCCGAGGTCTCGCTCGACAGCAACAGATAGGCAGCCGTCGTCACCACACCGAATGCGATGCTGACATTGAGCAGGCTTCGCAGCGTCAGGCCGCCGAACACGCGGCGATAGAGCAGCGCGCCGAGCACCCAGCCGGCCGATGCGATCGAGCTCAGAATGCCGATATAGCCTTGCGAGAATTTCAAGTTATCGGTCATGTGATAATAGAGCGGCGTGGCAAAGCCGGGGCTGAAATAATAAAGAAAGATGAAGAGCGCGATGAGCCACAGCTCGCGCCGCTTGAACCCGACGACCAGGCCGCGGGCGGTGGCGCGCATGCCGGCAAGGTCGATCGCGATTTTTTCCTCGCTGATCAGAAACAGCGTACCGAAGATGACGGCGAACGGCGCCACGCCGACGATGGCGGCGGCGGCATGCAACGCCGCGGTGGGCGACAGGTGCTGCACCAGTTGGCCGCCGATGATGGCGGCCGCCATCGCGGCAATGTTGAACCATAGCCATTGCTGATTGACGAAGCGGCCGCTCTCGTGCAGTCGCTGCCCGTTCTCCACCAGGACGGCGCCGCACAGCGTGCTCGAGATCGCCATCGCATACGCGGTGATCATCAGCGCGAACACCAGCACGCCCGGCGTCTCGATCTG
>JASHXZ010000582.1 GCA_030043285.1 Xanthobacteraceae bacterium
TCGCGCCGACTGCGGGTGGTAGCGCACCGCCGTCGGCGCGGCGAAAGCCGCGCTCGGCCCATTGCCGCAGCGAGCCGCGGCTGTCTCGAAAATCGAATTTTTGCGGCACGGCGACCTCAAATCCCCACGGCAACCCAGCGCGCCAGCCGAATTTTTGCAGATAATTGGCGATCGAGGCGAGCACGTCGGGCACGCTCGACCAAATGTCGGCGCGGCCGTCGTCGTCGAAATCGACGGCGTAGCGGAGATAGCTCGACGGCAGAAACTGCGGCTGACCCATGGCGCCGGCCCACGAGCCGGCAAATTGACCGCGCGGAATCTTGCCCTGCTGCAGGATGACGAGCGCGCTGATGAGTTCATTGCGGAACAGCGGGTGCTGAAAGCGCGCCGCCGCGAGCGTCGCCAGCGACCGGAACACATCCCAATTGCCTGGCGCCTCGCCGAACCCGGACTCGACGCCCCAGATGCTGACCAGGATCGCCGGGTCTACGCCGAAGCGCTGCCGCACCGCGCGCAAGGTGTCGGCCCATTGCGCGAGCTTGCGCTGACCCGCCGCGATCCGCGTCGGCGACACCAGACTCGCGAGATACGCCGGCATCGGCTTGCCGTATTCCGGCTCGCGCCGCATCGCCGCCATCACCGCCGGATCCGGCGTCACGCCGCCAAACGCCGCAGCGAACGTCGCGGCCGTAACGCCGCGCGCCGCCGCATCGGCGCGAAGCTGGGCGAGGAAATGATCGAAAGACTCCGTTGGCTCAGCGCGAGCCGCACTTATCGTCAGCGCCAGCATCGAGGCCGTGCGCAAGGCCGTGCGGCGCGTCACCGTCTGCGGATAAAACGTCTGCTTCACGTCGCCGCCGTTCAAATCAGCGAGACCAAGCCGCCGCCGTGGCGTTCCAGGCGGCCGGCGATCTCCAGTTCGAGGAGTACGATGCGGACCACCCGTGGCGAAGTTTTGGAGAGCCGGACGAGATCGTCGACCGACACCGGCGCAGGCGACAGGAGGTCGAGGACGCGGGCGCGCTCGTCCGCCGCAGGCTCGCCGTCGCCGGCCCGGGCCTCGTCGGCAGCGCCCGGCTCACGCAGCGGCAAGCCCGTGCCCATGATCGGCTGCAGCACGGACATAATGTCGGCGGCTTCGGTCACCGGAGTTGCGCCCTGCTTGAGTAGTCCATTGGTGCCCTCGGCCCGCGGATCGAGCGGCGAGCCGGGCACGGCAAAGACCTCGCGGCCCTGTTCGAGTGCGAGCCGCGCTGTGATGAGCGAGCCCGAGCGTTTCGCCGCCTCGACGATGACGACGCCAAGCGCGAGCCCTGAGATCAGCCGATTGCGCCGCGGAAAATCGCGCGCCCGCGGCTCCCAGCCGAATGGCATTTCGGTAAGCAGCACGCCCGCGGCCAAAATGTCCTCGGCCAACTCGCCATGCTCGGGCGGATAGAGCCGGTCGAGGCCGCCGGCGAGCACCGCAATGGTGCCGCTCTTTTCCAGGCTGGCGCGATGCGCCGCCGCATCGATGCCGCGGGCAAGGCCGGAAACTGTCGCGAAGCCGGCTT
This sequence comes from Xanthobacteraceae bacterium, assembly GCA_030043285.1. Classification (GTDB taxonomy): domain Bacteria; phylum Pseudomonadota; class Alphaproteobacteria; order Rhizobiales; family Xanthobacteraceae; genus BOG-931. The sequence goes on from JASHXZ010000582.1 coordinate 1,554, forward strand.
CACCGAGCCCACGCGCAATCCGCTCGGTGAGCTTTAGCCCCGCCGCGGAAGCATTGCGCGATCCGACCACGGCGACGGTCGGCAGCGCCAGCACCGCGCGATTGCCATGCACCGCGAGTAGCGGCGGTGCATCGTCGATCGCCTGCAGCCGGTGCGGATAATCGGCCTCGCCGAGCGCGACGAACGCCGCCCCGGACCTTTCCGCCGCCTCGATCTCGCGCTCGGCCTCGGCGCGCGAGCAAATCTTCGGCGCCATCGCGCCGCCGCCGCGCCGCGCCAGGGCCGGCAATGCTTCGAGTGCAGCGCGTGCCCCGCCGCAATGATTGAGGAGAGCGCGAAAAGTCCGCGGCCCGATGTTCTGACTGCGGATGAGCCGCAGCCAGTCGATGCGCTGCTCATCGCTGAGTTGGACACCGCTTCGGCCGTCGCTCACTTTGCCCCCGCGATCATCAATCGCTCGCCGCAGTCGGAGCCTACAATTGCACAGGCTGAGCGAGGAGGTGCAAGTAATTACGCCGCTTGGCCGATCTTGCCTTCGCGGCCGCCCATAAGCCGGGCGATGTTGGCGCGGTGCATGATCCAGAGCAGGATCGTTAGCAGCGCGAACAGCTCGGCTTCCGAACGCGGGCTCCACCACCAGAGAAAGAACGGTGTCAGCACGCTGGCGATCAACGCGGCGAGCGAGGAGTAGCGGGTCAGCGCCGCGACCGCGAGCCAGATCGCGCCGAAGAACAAAGCCGCCGGCCAGGCGAGGCCGAGCAACAGGCCGATATAGGTGGCGACGCCTTTGCCGCCCTTGAAGCCGAGCCACACCGGAAAAAGGTGCCCCAAGAAGGCGCCGAGCGCGGCACACAGCGCGGCATCGCGGCCCAACAAATAGCCGGCAACCAAAACCGCGACCGTACCTTTGAGGATGTCGCCGAGCAGGGTGGCGGCAGCGAGCGCCTTCCGCCCGGTGCGCAGCACATTGGTGGCGCCGATGTTGCCGGAGCCGATGCTGCGCACATCAGGCGCGCCGGACAATCGCGTCAGCACAACGCCGAACGGAATTGAGCCACACAGGTAGCCGAACACAAGAGCGGCCAGACAAGCGGCCCAAAGCGGCATGCCGTGCATTTGCCTAATCCTGGCCTAAACGGCGCGCGCCTTTTTGCCGGCCTCGCGCGATGCAAAGCCGGCGCGCTCCGCCTCGGCGTCGTTCGGAAAGATCACGACGTGCCTGAGCTTGTCGCTGGTCGTGTGCGACAACGCGCCGAGTCCGGCCGAATAAGTGCGGCGCGTCAGATCGCCGACGGCAAAACGGTCGGCGACTTCGTCCTCGACGTCGGTCTCGCAATATAAGCAGCGCAGCTTGCAGCGGTGGTGTGCGGGCTTGTCGATGACATAAAACTTGTTGGCCGCGTATTGCCGCTCCGATGGATCGCTGGTGATGCAATTGGCATTGCCGCACTGCATGCCGGTGCCAATAGGCTGGGCGTAGATCGGACGCTCCGGTTTGGCGAAGCCGCCGGGGAATTGGTGCAGCGATTTGTTCTTGTGCAGATGCAGAAGCAGCGAAATCAGCGCCATGCGCACCGGCACGCCATAGGCGGCCTGCTGGAAGTAGATGGCGCGGCGATCCTTGTCGAGCGCTACGTCGAGCTCGTTGACGCGCGGCAACGGATGCATGACGCTTGCTTCGGAATATTTTTCGTCGCGCATGAATTTGGCGTCGATCTTCGGATAGGGTCGCTCCTTCTCGGCCCAGCGCTCCTTCTGAAAGCGCGTCACATAGACCGCGTCGATTTTTTTGCGGACGATGTCTTCGTGCTTGTCGGGCTCAGGAATGAGCGCGAGCTGATGCGGCTGGTCGGCGGTGACGTAGAGCGCATCAATCGCGCCGCTTTCGGCCTCGCCGGACCCCTTCGCCACCATGCGGCTGTGAAACTCCTCGCGTAGGCGGCGGTCGACATGCGGCGGCAGCTCCATGCCGGGCGCCGGCAGCGGATCGATGGTGGCGCCGAACCGGGCCAGCGCATAGACGAACGAATGAATGGTGCGGCTGCCTTTGAGATCGCCCGAAATCGCGACCTTCATGTTGCGCAAACTCTTGTTCTTGGAGCGCAGCGTGAAGAGATCGCACAACGTCTGGGTCGGGTGCTCGTGGCTGCCGTCGCCGCCGTTGATGACCGGGATTTGCGTATATTCGGCGGCGAGCCGCGCCGCGCCGTCGCGCGGATGGCGGATGACGACGATGTCGCAGTAGTTCGAGATCACGCGGATGGTGTCGGCGAGGCTTTCGCCCTTGGCGGCGGAACTCACCGCCGGATCGGCGCTGGTGATATTGGCGCCGCCAAGTCGCAGCATGGCGCTTTCGAACGACAGCCGCGTGCGGGTGGAGGGCTCATAGAACAGGCTCGCCAAAATGCATTTGGCGGCGAGGTCCGTGCTGCGG
>JASHXZ010000583.1 GCA_030043285.1 Xanthobacteraceae bacterium
TCGGCAAGCCGTCTGGCGAGTTTCGCCGTGGTGGTGGTTTTGCCCGAGCCCTGCAGGCCGACCATCATGATCGGCACCGGCGCCGGCGCGTTGAGATCGATCGGCTGCGCGTCCGCGCCCAGCGTCTCGATCAGCTGGTCGTGCACGATCTTCACGACCATTTGGCCCGGCGTAACCGACTTGATCACCGCGACACCGACCGCGCGCTCTTTGACCTGGTCGGCAAACGCCCGCGCCACGTCGAGCGCCACGTCGGCTTCGATCAGCGCACGCCGCACCTCGCGCAACGCCGCCTCGACATCGGCCTCGGTCAGCGCACCGCGCCGCGTCAGGCGGTCGAGAATGCCGGAAAGTCGCTCGGACAGACTGTCGAACATTTGGTCCTTTCATTTCGTCATGCCCGGGCTTGACCCGGGCATCCATGCGGCGACGCCGCTTCATGGACTGCCGAGTCAAGCCCGGCAATGACGACCTAACGACAAAGGCGCCCGAGGGCGCATCGCGCTGTCGGGCGGTTGCCTCCGGCCTCATTGGGGCCGGTCGGCGGTAAACGTGACTTCGATCTCTTGCGAGAGCGGCCGGAAAATAGGGGCCGGCCCTGCCGGCGTCAACCTTGGCTTGGCGGATGGCTCCGGCGCACGGCGGCTTACTTGACCAGGACCAGCACCTCGACGACCAGGTTCTTCTCGTCCGCGGAGGCCGGATCGGTGACGTATTGCTCGATCAAAATGTTCCGCGACTCCAACCCCTTATCGTCGAGATAGTTGTTGATCGCCTCGTAGGTGTCGTCGAGCGCCTCGTACGAGCCGCGGTGCACGAACTTGAGGGCGCGGCCGCCTGGCGACTGGCCGCTCTGCACGTCGCCCTGCGGGGCGTCCTTGGGCGGCGCGGCCAGTGGGATCGCCGCCTGATAGTCAAAACCATGGTCGTCGGTGGCAGTAAAAATCGTCATCGGCAGGCCGTCGGTCTTCAGCCCGGCCTTGGCCACATAGTCTTCGACGGTCTTGAGGGCGCCGCTGATGATGGTGAAGGCCTGATTCCAGGTGCCCGAGCCTTTGACGAAGACGATCGGCTTCGCCGTGAGAGTCACCGCTTCGCCGAATGCGTCGCCGGGCTTGGTGGTGAGGCCCTCGGGCGCGATCGGGGTCGGGGCGCCCGGCGCGGCCTCCGGCTTGGCGGCCGCAGGGGGTGGCACGGTCTGCGCCGCGGTCGGCTCCACTGCGGCGATCAAGAGGGACAGCGCCATGCCGAACGCGGCGAGTGAAGCCTCGGCTTTTTTGCAGCGCGCCGAGCGGACGACCATTTGGCTCTCCTTGGACCCGTGTAGACGCTGGCGACGGCGTAACCCGGCGTCCCAACCGCCGCCCCGCATCAGCCGCCATGCTACTGGCGCTGCCGACCGAAGTCCTCATATAAGTCGCTACGCAATCGGGCTTTATCATGAGCGCGCTCGGCAATCGTGATTTCGTCAAGATGAACGGCCTCGGCAACGAGATCGTGATCGTTGACCTGCGCGCCGCGCCGGCGACAATCACCGCGGCCGAGGCACGCGTGGCGGCGCGACAGGAGCCCTACGATCAGCTCATGGCGCTTTATCCGGCGGCGCGCGGCGCCGACGCCGCCATCCGCATCTACAACAACGACGGCTCGGAAGCGGGCGCCTGCGGCAACGGCATGCGCTGCGTCGCATCCCTGGTCAGCACCGCAACCGGCAAGGCCAAGCTCGCGTTCGAAACGGCTGCCGGCATCGTTGCGTGCTGGCGAAACGCCGACGGGCTGTTCACCGTCGACATGGGCCAGCCGCGCTTTCGCTGGAACGAGATTCCGCTCGCCGAAGAATTCGCCGACACGCGGCGGATCGAGCTTGAAATCGGGCCGCGCGGCGCGCCGATCCTGCATTCGCCATCGGTCGTCAGCATGGGCAACCCGCACGCGATTTTCTGGGTCGACGATCCGGCAGCTTACGATCTGGCAAAAATCGGCCCGCTGCTCGAGAACCATCCGCTCTTTCCGGAGCGCGCCAACATCACGCTGGCGGCAACGCCGGCGCGCGATCACGTGATCATCCGCACCTGGGAGCGTGGCGCCGGCCTCACCAAGGCCTGCGGCTCGGCGGCCTGCGCGGCGGCCGTTGCGGCGGCGCGGCTCAAGCGCACCGAGCGCAAAGTGACGGTGACGCTGCCGGGCGGCGATCTCGCCATCGAATGGCGCGCCGCCGACGATCACGTGCTGATGACCGGTCCAGCCGAATTCGAGCACAACGGCCGTTTCGATCTGGCCGCGCTCAGCACAGAGGCGCGATGATGAGCGTCAAGGTCGTCACGTTCGGCTGCCGGCTCAATGCCGCCGAATCCGAGGTGATCCGCCGCCAGGCCGCTGAAGCCGGCCTGGACGATACTGTCGTCGTCAACACCTGCGCAGTCACCGCCGAGGCGGTGCGCCAGGCGCGTCAGAGCATTCGCGCGCTGCGTCGCGAACATCCGCAGCGGCGCATCGTCGTGACCGGCTGCGGCGCGCAGGCTGACGCGCAAAGCTTTGCCGCTATGCCGGAAGCCGATTTGGTCCTCGGCAATGCCGAAAAGCTTGACCCCGCCGGCTGGGCCAAGGCGCGCGCAGCGCTCGCGGAGCCTCACGGTCCGAAGACGGTGGTCGGCGACGTCATGGCGGTCGAGCACGCCACGCCGCACCTGATCGACGCTTTCGCCGGCCGCAGCCGCGCCTTCGTGCAGGTGCAAAACGGCTGCGATCACCGCTGCACCTTCTGCATCATTCCGTTCGGCCGCGGCAATTCGCGCTCGGTGCCGATCGACGCCGTGGTGGCGGACGTACGCCGGCTGGTCGCCAATGGGTATCGCGAGATCGTCCTCACCGGCGTCGATATCACCGCATACGGCGCCGATCTGGCCGACGCACCGCGGCTCGGTACGCTGGTCAAGCGCATCCTCAAGGACGTGCCGGAGTTGCAACGGTTGCGGCTCTCATCCATCGATTCGGTCGAGGCCGACGGCGATCTGCTCGACGCGCTGGCGAGCGACGCGCGCCTGATGCCGCATCTGCATCTGTCGCTGCAGGCCGGCGACGATCTCATCCTCAAGCGCATGAAGCGGCGGCACAGCCGCGCCGATGCGATCACGTTCTGCGCCGAGGTGCGCCGGCTGCGGCCCGACATCGCGTTCGGTGCCGATTTGATCGCCGGCTTCCCGACCGAGACCGAAGCGATGTTTGAAAACTCGCTCGCGCTCGTCGACGAATGCGGGCTCACCCATCTTCACGTCTTTCCATTTTCGCCGCGGCCGGGAACGCCGGCTGCGCGCATGCCGCAAGTCGCCCGCGACATCGTCAAGGACCGCGCCCGACGGCTGCGCGAACGCGGCGCCCAGGCGCTGACGCAGCATCTCGACAGCGAGGTCGGCGCAATCCGGCGCGTGCTCGCCGAGTCGCACCAGGCCGGACGCACCGAACAGTTCACCAAGGTGCAGCTCGTCACACCGGCCGAGCCGGGACAGCTCGTCGATGTGACGATTGCCGCCCACGACGGCAGACAATTGCTGGCGGCATGAGCTAAACTTGCGCCAATCGGAGAGCGCCATGGACGGCAACGGCCAGGATACTCACACCATCACCTCGACCGAACAGCTTGAGCGCGTCTACAGCGACGCGCCATACGGTCCGGCTTTGTTCAAGGAAACCGACCGCATCTCTTCGCAATACCGCAAGCTGATCGAGGCCGCGCCGTTCTGCGTGATCGCGACCTGCGGTCCGGAGGGCCTCGATTGTTCGCCGCGCGGCGACCCGCCCGGCTTCGTGCATGTCCTCGACGAGCACACGCTGCTCATCCCCGACCGCCGCGGCAACAATCGCATCGACTCGCTGCGCAACCTGGTGCGCGACCCGCGCATCTCGTTGTTGTTCCTCATTCCCGGCGTCGGCGAAACCATGCGCGTCAACGGCCGCGCCAAAATCTCGACCGATCCGAAACTGACGGACAGCTTCGCCATCAACGGCAAAGTGCCGCGATGCGTGCTGGTCGTCACCGTGGACCGCGCCTATTTCCAGTGCACCAAGGCGATCATCCGCGCCAAATTGTGGGACCAAGCCAGCAAAGTCGATCGCAAGACGCTGCCAACGCCGGGCGCCATCCTCGCCGAACTGACCGAGGGCAAAATGGGCGGCCCGGAGCACGACCGCCTCGCGCCCGAGCGGATCAAACAGACGATTTATTGATCGTTCGGCAGAAGCTCTGCCGTCTCACCTTGCCAGCCGCATTGCAAGAGCCGCTCGCGCATGGGCGGCGGCACCGGCGCGATGACGCGGATCGGCGGACGGTTTTTGTAGAGCGGCACGACAATCTCACGCGCATGAAGATGCAGTCCGGGACCGCCAACGCGCGGCGCCCTGCCGTAGATCGTATCGCCGACAATCGGCCAGCCCATTTCGGCGCAGTGCACGCGAAGCTGATGGGTACGGCCCGTCACCGGCTCGAGCGCGAGCCAGCTTATTGTCTTACCCTCCCCTGCAGGGAGCGGGTCGACGGGGGAGCCGTCGGGGTGGGGTGATGCGTCGCGGTTACTGACCCCCGCCCGACCCGCCTGTGGCGGGTCGACCTCCCCCTTGCAGGAGGAGGTAACGGTCGAACGCCCCAGCACGCGCCACTTTGTCACCGCGGGCTGCCCCGCCGGGTCGTGCTTCATCCACCAGCCGCGGCTGGCATCGAGACGGCCGAGCGGCAGCTCAATCACGCCCTCGTCAACTTCCGGCCCACCCTCGACCACGGCCCAATAGGTCTTCTCGACCGCCCCGCTCTTGAACAGCCGGCCGAGCTGCGCCAGCGCCTTGCGATGGCGGCCGAGCACGAGGCAGCCGGACGTTTCGCGATCGAGCCGATGCGCCAAGGCGGGCCGCCGCGGCAGGCCGAACCGCAGGGCATCGAAATGATCTTCCAGGCTCTCGCCGCCCTTCGGCCCGCGGTGCACCGCAAAGCCGGCCGGCTTGTCGATGACGAGCATCAGGGCGTCGCGATACAGGAGCCGCGACACCATCTCTTGCGGAGTCATGGTTTTCGCACCTTGCGGAACCCGCTATCACGGGCGCGGCATGAACGACAGCGCAACGCAAACGCAGAAAGCCAGCTGGTGGCAGCGCCTCACCGGTGGACTGCGCCGCAGCTCCGCGGCGCTCTCCGGCGCCATCACGGATCTCGTCGTCAAGCGCAAGCTCGACGCCGAAACCATCGCCGACATCGAGGACGTGCTGATCCGCGCCGATCTCGGCCTGGAAACCGCCGGCCGGATCGCCGATGCGCTCGGCGAAAGCCGGCACGACGCCGCAATCTCGCCGGACGAGATCAAGGCCGTGGTGGCCGCCGAGGTCGAGAAAGTGCTGGCGCCGGTCGCGCAGCCGCTCGCGATCGATCCGGCGCAAAAGCCGTTCGTCATCCTGGTGGTCGGGGTCAACGGCTCCGGCAAGACCACCACGATCGGCAAGCTCGCGGCGAAATTCCGCGCCGACGGCCGCAAGGTCATGCTGGCGGCCGGCGATACGTTCCGCGCCGCCGCCATCGATCAGCTGAAAATCTGGGCGACGCGCACCGGCGCCGACTTCATCGCCCGCGAGCCGGGCGCCGACGCCGCCGGCCTCGTGTTCGACGCCATCGCCGCAGCCAAACAGCGCGGCATCGACGTTTTGTTGATCGATACCGCCGGCCGCCTGCAAAACCGCAGCGAGCTGATGAACGAGCTGCAAAAAGTTTTACGCGTCATCAAGAAGGCCGATCCGGCCGCGCCCCACAGCGTGCTGCTCGTGCTCGACGCCACGGTCGGGCAGAACGCGCTGTCGCAAGTCGAGGTTTTCCAAAAGACCGCGGGCGTCACGGGCCTCGCCATGACCAAGCTCGACGGCACCGC
>JASHXZ010000584.1 GCA_030043285.1 Xanthobacteraceae bacterium
CTCGATCTCGAACACAACATTGCTGCCGAACGCTTCGTGCAGCAGCGGCGCGCCGGCCGCGATGGCGGCGCGCAGATCGGAGGCCGCGGGCAGCACCTCGTAATCGACGCTGACAGCTTCGGCCGCTGCTTCCGCCGCAAACCGGTTCTCGCCGATCACCGCGGCGACCACGTCGCCGACATGCCGCACCTTGTCGCGCGCGAAAGCCGGGCGCGGCGCGCCGTTCATCGGCCGGCCGTCGGAGAACGGCATTGGATGCACTACGGTCAGCTCGCCGTGGCCGGCGCGTTGCCAATCCTCGGCCATGAGCGTCAGCAGCACGCCCGGCATTGCTTTGACCGCATCGAGCCGGATGGCGCGAATGTGCGCATGGGCGTGCGGGCTGCGCACGAACGCGCACCACGCGGTGCCGGGCAGCGCCACGTCATCGACAAAGCGGCCGGCGCCGCGGAGAAAGCGCGCGTCTTCGCGCCGCCGCAGCGGCTTGCCGATGTAAGGCTCGCGGCTTGGCGCCACGGCTTGCGTGCTTTCCGCTGTGGCGACGTCGTTCATGGTCATGCCGCGCTCAGCCGAACACCGCGCCGGAGCCGCTGTGGCCGCTGCGGGCGTCGAGCTTGCGGCAGAAATAGCGCCAGCAATGCTCCCAGTGCACCGGCGTCATGATCTCGCTGCGACGGCGTTCACGCACGGCGCGCTCGGGCATCGTGGCGCGCACAGCGGCGGCGCTGCCGATCAGCTGCGCGCGGCAGGCTTTTTCGAGAAAGATGCCGACGCAGACCGCGTGCTCGATCGTCGTGCCGCAAAACGTCACGCCGTGATTGGCGATGAACACCGCAAAATGTTGGCCGAGCGCGCGCGCCAGCGCGGTGCCTTGGCTTTGCTGCGCGAGCAGCGCCACGTCGGCCTCATGGCGCGGCACGTCGATGAGATAGTCGGCGTCCAGCGTGTAGGGCTGCAGCGGTTCGACCGCGGCGGAAAAGATGCTGGCATAGAGCGGGTGCGAGTGCACCACGACGTTGACGTCGGTTCGGGCGCGAAAAATTTCGGAATGAATCGGCCACTCGGAATGCCGTCCGCCGTCGCCGCCGCGCTGCGTTCCATCCCAATCGAGCAGCACGAAATCCTCCGGCCCCGACACTTCGCCAAGGCCGATGCGATTGCGTTTCATCCAGAAGCCGGCGTCGTTTTCGGCGCGCACCGACAGGTGGCCGAGCGTCATGTCGCCGTGGCCTTCCATGTCGAGAACGCGGCAGGCGCGCGCCGCCTTGGTGAGGCGCTCGCGCGTTATTTGGTCCATTGCCGGAGCTGACACGCGGATATCTTCCTCAGAGTGCGTCGCCGCGTGGCACTTTAAATCTTATGGCGTGTCGGAGAAATGCCGCTCCAGCCCTTGCCAGCCCTCGAAATAATCGTGCTGCAGCTCGGACGATTCGACCGCGTAGCGCGTCAGCCGCATGGCGAAGCGGCTTTCGAACATGAACGCCATGGTGTCTTCGATCTTGTGCGGTGCAAGTGTAGCGGCGCTGGCGCGGCGCCAGGTTTCGGCGTCCGGGCCGTGTGCCGTCATGCAATTGTGCAAGCTGGCGCCGCCGGGCAGAAAACCTTCGGCCTTGGCGTCATAGACGCCGTGCACCAGCCCCATGAACTCGGTCATGACGTTGCGGTGGTACCAGGGCGGGCGGAACGTATCCTCGGCAACGAGCCAGCGCGGCGGGAAGATGACGAAATCGATATTGGCGGTGCCGGGCAGGTCGGACGGCGCGGTGAGCACGCTGTAGATCGATGGATCGGGATGATCGAAGCTCACCGTGCCGATCGCCATGAAGCGGGCGAGATCGTATTTGTACGGCGCGAGATTGCCGTGCCAGGCGACGACATTGAGCGGCGAGTGATCCATTTCGGCGGACCATAGATTGCCCTGGAATTTGGCGATCATTTCGCAGGGCGCGGCGCGGTCCTCGTAAGCGGCAACGGGTGCGAGAAAGTCGCGCGGATTGGCAAGTCCGTTGGAGCCGAGCGGGCCGAGCTCGGGCAGGCGCAGCATGGCGCCGTAATTCTCGCAGATGTAGCCGCGCGACGGACCGTCCGGCAGCTCGACGCGAAAGCGCAAGCCGCGCGGAATGACTACGATCTCGCCCGGCGACGCGGCGACAATGCCGAGCTCGGTGACGAAGCGCACGCGGCCCTGCTGCGGCACGATGAGGAGCTCGCCGTCGGCATCGTAGAAGTAACGGTCGGTCATCGAACGATTGGCGGCGTAGAGGTGCACCGCCATGCCGACTTGGCTGGCAACGTCGCCGTTGCCGCCGAGCGTGACGATGCCGGCGAGCCAATCGGTCGGCTCGCTCGGAATCGGAATCGGGCTCCAGCGCAATTGCGTCGGCGTCGCGTCGACGTCGTTGAACGGCGCGCTGCGAATGAATCCGTTCTGCGTGCGCGCATAGGGTCGGTGCACCACCGACGGCTGGATGCGGTAGGTCCAGGTGCGGCGGTTCTCCGCGCGTGCCGTCGTGAATGAAGTTCCGGAAATCAGTTCGGCATAAAGGCCGTGCGGCGGCCGCTGTGGCGCGTTGCGCCCGACCGGCAGCGCGCCGGGCACCGCCTCCGTGGCGAAGTGGTTGCCGAAGCCGCTCTGGTAAGCGGGCGACTTCGTGTCGCTGCTGGAACTCGTGTCGGCCTTGCCGGCAGCGTTGCGAGCTTTGCTCTCCGTTTTGGTTGGATGCGTCATGGGAACCTCGCAGGGCGATCGGGCCACTTGCCGCGTAAAGGCGCCGATCGCGCGATGCAGCCGAAGCTGCAGGCTATTAGTCGCACTTGAAACTATCGTCCCTCGCCAGGCGCGTTGCAAGGCGCGTTTTGGTTCCTTCGCGCCATAACGCGCCGCAATTCGTCGCAAGTGACGCACAAATCGCTCAAAAAGCCGCCCCCTTGGCTCGCCATGAGGCGTGGTTAACGAGGGGTCCAAATCTCCCAATCTGCCAACGCCGACGCGCGGCTTTCGCGAAGCCGCGCGCACGATTCGTGAGGAAGCCGCATGCGGCCGATGCTTGTTTTAGCCATGCTGTTGCTCGCCATGTCGAGCGCGGCGCCCGAGTTCGAATATTCGCACTTGCCCCGCGGCTTGTTGCAAACCGATCAGGACGGCTCGCCGGGGCCGCTGGTCGAAATCGAATCCGCGACTGGGCGGGGCGATCGGCTGCCCATGTTGATTCCCGTTTCTGCCGAGGTTGACGACGATGCCGTGCCGGCGAGTCTCGAACCGGCGGCACCCGTCACGTTGCCGCCGGAGACGAACCTTGATCCGGACGCCAACGCGCCAGCCGCGCCCAATCCCGACGCCGACAATCCGCCCGCGCCGGCAAGCAACAACAATCCGCCGCCCGCAAGCAACAACAATCCGCCGCCGCAGGTTTCGATGCCGGACCTGTGCAACGCGCTGCTCACCTCGGCCGAAAACAACGATCTGCCGGTCGCATTCTTCGCCAATCTGATCTGGCAGGAGAGCCGGCTGCGCGACAACGCGGTGAGCCCGAAGGGCGCGCTCGGCATCGCGCAGTTCATGCCGCAAGTCGCCGCCAAGAACGGTCTGGAAAATCCGCTCGACCCGCTGCAGGCGCTGCCGGCCTCGGCGCGGCTGTTGCGCACGCTGCGCGATCAGTTTCGCAACCTCGGCTATGTCGCCGCCGCCTACAATGCCGGCGCCGGCCGCGTCGACGATTGGCTGGAGCATGGCCGCACGTTGCCGCGCGAGACCCGCGGCTACGTGCTCAGCGTCACCGGCCACTCGGCCGAAGAGTGGCGCAAGATGCCGGTGGACGACGCCTCGCTGCACTTCGTGCGGCGATTGCCCTGCCGCGATCTGCCGGCCTTCGCCGACCTCGAACGCGCGCAACAGGAGGCGCAAGCCGCGCAAGACGCGGCCCGCCGTGCGCAGGCCGAGCAGCAGCGCCAGGCGCAAGCCGAACAAAAAGCCGCGCAGCAAAAGAACGAGCCGCCGCAAACTGACGCGACGGCGCGCGTAGAACGCAAGCATGTGGTCGTCGTGCGCGAGCGCATCGTCGCCCGTGAGCGCTTCGCCGAACGTGACCGCGTCGCCGAGCGCGGACATGGTCGCAATGCCCTGCTGCACCGCGCCAGCTTTCGCGTCGCCGAGCGCGAACGCCGTCATCCCGAGCACGAAGCCCGGCAGCGCATCCTCCGCCGTGTCGCGCACGAAGGGCATCGGCGGGTTTGATCGCCGTAAAGCTTAGCCGAGACGTAAGCTGAGACTTCGAGCGCTTCTCGGCTTCAGCCGAAATACGCCTCGCGCACCTGCTGCTGGCCCCGCAGTTCGGCGGCGGTGCCGGCGGCGACCACGCGGCCTTTGGCGAGCACGTAACCGCGCGTCGAGATCGCCAGCGTTTGGCGCACATTCTGCTCGACCAGCAGTATGGAAATGCCGCGGTCATTGATCTGGCGAATGATGTTGAAATTCTCCTGAACGAGCCGCGGCGACAGGCCAAGCGAGGGCTCGTCGATCAGGAGCAATTTTGGTGCGCACATCAGCCCGCGCCCGATCGACACCATCGCCTGCTCGCCGCCCGACATGGTGCCGGCAAGCTGGCCGCGGCGCTCGGCGAGGCGCGGAAAGATGCGGAAGATTTCGGCGATGCGGCCGCGGATGATTGTCTCCGACGCATCCTGATAAGCGCCGACGCGCAAATTCTCCTCGGCCGTGAACTTGGGAAAAACCTTGCGGCCCTCCGGAATGCAGGCGATGCCGGCGGCGATGATCTTGTGCGTGGCCAGGCGCGTGATGTCGATGCCGTTGAAAATGATGCGTCCCGCCCGCGCCGGGGTGAGCCCGAGGATCGAGCGCACCAGCGTGGTCTTGCCCGCGCCGTTGGAGCCCAGCAGGCAGGTGATGGTGCCGGCTTCCACCGCGAGCGAAATGCCGTGCAGCACGTCCGCCTTGTCGTAGGTCGTGTAGATCCCATCGATCTCGAGCAATGCCGCCATCACGCCACCCCGAGATAGGCTTCTTGCACTTGCGCGTCCGCCGCGACATCGCGATAGCGTCCCTCGGCGATCTTGCGGCCGAAATTGAGCACGACGCAGCGATCGGTGATGCGCTCGATCACGCCCATCTCATGTTCGACGATCACGATGGTCAGATTTTTGTTGCGCTCGCGGACCAGAAAAATGTCGTTCATCAGCTCGGCGGTCTCGTCATGGGTCATGCCGGCTGACGGCTCGTCGAGCAGCAACAGCTTCGGCTCGCTGATCAGCGCCCGGCAAATCTCGATGCGGCGGCGGTCGATCATCGGCAGGCCGGCGACCGGCTCGAACATGCGCTCGGCCAGCGCCGGTTCGAAGACTTCGATCAGCGCGCGGGCGCGGCCGCAAGCCTGCTCGAACTCGCGCTTGAACGCCCGCCGCCGCATCAGGTTGAACCAGAGCCGCTGATCGAGCCGCTTGTGATCGCCGATCATGATGTTGTCGAAGATCGACAGCGGCAGCGACAGGCGCGAGCGCTGGAACGTGCGGAAGATGCCGGCCCGATACACAGCCCGCGCGGCGGCGTTGGTGATGTCGGCGCCGTCGAACCGCACGCGGCCGGCATCGGTCGAGTAAATGCCGGTGACGACGTTGAAGAACGTGGTCTTGCCCGAGCCGTTCGGACCGATCAAACCGAGAATTTCGTTCCTGGCCACCGCCATGTCGAGTTCATCGAGGGCGACCACGCCGCCGAAGCGTTTGCAAAGCTTGCCGGTCTCGAGCAGCGCCGTCATGATGGCTGCCCCGGAAAATATCGCCGCACCGATCGTGGCAAGAGGCCGGACGGGCGGAACAAGAGCATTGCGATCACCATCAGCGCGTAGAGCAGAAAGCGGTACTCGGCGATCGCCTGCAGCTTCTCCGGCAGCACCACGACGATGACGGCCGCCACGACCACGCCCCACGGATTGCCGATGCCGCCAAGGAGCAGAATCGACACCAGGATGAGTGAGTCTTCGAAGGTGTAATTGTTGGGCGCGACGAAGCCGCCCACCATCGCGAACAGCGCGCCGGCGACGCCAATGAGAAAATTGCCGACCACGAAGGCGGCGGTCTTCCAGCGCGCAATGTCGAGCCCGAAACATGCGGCCGCGGTTTCGTCGAGCCGCAACGCGTCGAGATTAAGCCCGATCCAGGAGCGTTCCAGCCGCTGCGTCAGCACGAACACGCCGATCAGCAACAACAGGCTGACGACGAAGTAGTTCATGTAAAGCGACAGCGTGACGCCGCCGATCTCGATATTATCGTTGAACGACCAGCCCAGCATGGTCATGCCCTTGACCTGCATGCCCTGCGGGCCGCCGAACACGTCGTTGACTTCGAGAAAGGTGCGGAACAGCAGCGCGAACGCGATCGTCACCACCGCCGCATAGTGCCCGCGCGTGCGCAGCACCGGCAGCAGCAGCACCGAACCGATCAGGGCCGCCAACAGCCCGCCGATCGCGATCACCAGCAGGTGCGGCAGCGCGGTCTGCGCGTTGAGCACGGCGGAGGTGTAGGCGCCGATGCCGAAGAACGACGCGCCGGCGAAATTGAGAACGCCCGCATAGCCGATCTGAATGTTGAGCCCGAGCGTGGCGACGCTGTAAAGCAGCACCGTGGTAAGCAACAGCATGACGAAATGATCGTCATGAAAGAAGGCCGCGACCGCCAGCGCGGCCACGATGGCGAAGCGCCCGAGGGTATCCTCATGCCGGGCGAAGGAGCCGTGCACCGCATCGAGCAGCTTGAGCCGTGCCGCGGCGGCGACCGCGACAATGCCGAGAATGAGCAGCGCGATGATGACCGTCTCGCGCTCGGCGGCAAGCAGTGCAATCAGATAGCCGGTCGCGATCGTGACGACGGCCAAACCCGGCCACAGTGCGGCGCCGCTCTTGTCGATCACCACGGCCTATACCCGCTCGCTGATCTTTTCCCTGATCAGCCCGGTCGGCCGCCACGCCATGATGGCGATGACCACGGCGAACGCGAAGACGTCCTTGTAGGCGCTGGCAAACGGCAGCAGCACCGCGCCCACGGTCTGCAGGCCGGCAAACAGGAAACCGCCGAGGATCGCGCCGTAAACGCTGCCCAGGCCGCCGATGATGGCGGCGGAAAAACCGACAACGCCGAGATAGAGGCCGATGCCGAAGTTGATCTCGTTGTAGTAGAGCCCGTTCATCACGCCGGCGAACGCCGCCATGGCCGAGCCGATGGCGAAGGTGATCAGCACGATCGCGGTGAAATTGATGCCCATGGTGCGCGCGGTCTCTTCGTCCTGCGCCACGGCGCGGATCGCGAGCCCCAATCTGGTGCGGCTGAGCACGAATTGCAGGCCGACGATCACGCCGGCGCCGGCGGCAAGCATCAGCACGTTGTCAAGGCGCAGGTTGAAGGCGCCGAGCGCGACGGCGTCGCGCGGCAGCAAGGCCGGGAACGGCTTTGGATTGGCGCCCTCCGGATAGAACAGGCGCACCGCTTCGCGCAGCACCGTGCCGAGCATCAGCGTGATCAGGAGCGTGTTGAGCGCCGGTGCTGCGCGCAGCGGCATGATGAAATAGCGCGCGATCACCATGCCGAGCAGCGCCATGGCGAGCGTCGCCGCCAGCACGATGACGACGAGGTCGAGCCATCGCGAGCCAAGCCCGAGCGTATGCAGCCCGACAAACGCGGCGAGCGCGGTGAAAGCGCCGACCGTAAGCACGTCGCCGTGCGAGAACTGGATGACGTCGAGCACGCCGAAGAACAGCGTGAAGCCGACCGCGACCAGCGCATACATCATGCCGAGCATCAGCCCGTTCATGACATATTGGGCGAGCAGCTCCACAATCATCGGTCACGATCCACTGCGCGATGAGCCTTCCAGCACGAATGTCGCGTTCATTGCTCGTCATTGCGAGGAGCGTAGCGACGAAGCAATCCAGAACGGCGCCGCAGCACTGGATTGCTTCGCTTCGCTCGCAATGACGCAGTCACTTCATCGCCCGGCTACTTCTGCCCCGGCAGCTTGCGCTTGCCGCTGGCGTATTCGCTGTCGCCCCATTCGATGAACTTGCCGTCCTGCACCACGAAATCGGTGATCACCGGCACGGTGTTTTGGCCGTGGTCGTCGAACGTGACCTTGCCGACGATCGAATCGCGATCCTTCACGTTGGCCAGATCGGCGATGACCTTCTTGCGGTCGGGCCCGACCTTCTCGATCGAGTCGAGGATCATGTTCATGGCGGCGTACGCGAACGGGCCATAGGCCTCGGGCGGCTCGGCGTATTTCTGCTCGGCGTATTGTGCCATGAAGGCCTTGCCGCCGGGCAGCTTGTCGACCGGCGCGCCCTCGCGGAACGCGAGCGTGCCTTCGGCCAGCGGGCCGAGCGCCTGGATGTAGGAATCGGAGACGATGCCCGAGGTGCCGTCGAACACCGCGTTGATGCCGAGCTTGTCCATCTGCTGGCGGATGCGCACGCCGAGCGGCGTCAGTCCGCCGAAATAGATGACGTCGGGGTGCAGCGCCTTGATCTGCGTCAGCTCGGCGGTGAAATCCTGCTGGTCGGCGGTGACACCGAACGTGCCGACGATCTTCGCCGTGCCGATGTGCGCCAGCGCCTTGCTGAAATATTCGTTGTGACCCTTGCCGTAGTCGGTGGTGTCATGGATCACCGCGACGGTCTTGTAGCCGAGCTTCGAGATCAATTCGGCGTTGGCTTCGTTTTGATTGATCATCGTGCCGTTGACGCGATGAATCTCCGGATATTTGTTGCGATAGGTGACGTCGGGCAGCACGGCGCCCCAGACGATCACCGGGAAGCCGAACTTGTGATAGGTGTCGACGGTGGCGATCGCCGTCACCGAGCAATAATGCGTCGCTCCGGCGATGATGTCGTCCTCGGCCGCCATCTTGGTCGCCACCGCGACCGCGACGTTCGGCTTGCACTCGTCGTCGAGCACGACGAGGTCGTAATGGTATTTGGCCTTGGGATCGGCATTGCGCAGCCGCACCGCCAGGTCCGCGGCGTTGCGGCCGCCAAGCCCGTTGGCCGAATTGCCCCCGGTCAGCGGCCCGATGAAGCCGACCTTCACCGTGTCCTTAGCCCCCGCCGGCGCCGCGGCAAACGCCGCAACGAGCGCCGCCAGCGCAAGCGTGGCGATCCGCATTGACCTGATCATCCGATTCCTCCCCTGCTGCAAGGTCGCCGGCGCCCTCATCGCCGCGCCCCGTATTGGCGTGACCTCACCGCATGTTCGCGCAGCTTAGTTTGTCAGGCAAGCATTGCCTCGTTTCCCGGGCGCAGCGCAGCACGAAGTGGTGCGCTGCAGACCCGGGATCGTAACAAACTCTGCGCTTGGGACGATCCCGGATCAGCGGTGCACCGCCACAGCGCGTCGAAGACGCCAGTGAACGTGCTGTTGCTGCACCGCATCCGGGAAACAGAGTTTTACAGCAAAACACGATCGAGCCGGACGGGGCGCCGCCTCACCCCGCCGACACCGTCGCCGCGCGGCTCATGCCGAGCGCCAGGATGCGGTGGAGCAAGTCGACGTATTTGATGCCGTCGTGGCGGGCGGCGGCGGCGAATTCCTGGCTTTCGGCGATTTCGGGATTGGGATTGGCTTCGAGGAAATACGGCGTGCCGTCGGCGGCGAGCCGGAAGTCGATGCGCGCGTAGCCGTCGAGCTCGAGCGTGCGATAGATGCGCTTGGCGCTGCGCTGGATGCGGGCGACCAGTTCGGGCGACAGATTCTTGGCCGGGCCGTGCAGGATGCCGCGGCGCTCCTGATAGTCGGTATTGTGCTTGGCCCGTTCGGTGGCGATCGGCCAGTCGCGCTCCGCCAAATTGCCGAATTCCAGCTCCCACACCGGCAGCACGCGCAGCCGCTCGTTGCCGATGACGCCGACATAGATCTCGCGGCCGTCGATATATTGCTCGGCGATCGCCGGCGTGCCGACGCGCTCGTGAATGAAGCCGACGCGCTCGGCGAGCTTGGCGTCGGTATCGACCACCGAGGCCTGCGCGATGCCGTAGGAGCCGTCCTCGCTCAAGCTCTTGACGATCAGCGGCAGCGGCAGCCGCGCCGGCCGTCGCACCTTGCGGCGCATCGGAAACACCGTGAACGCCGGCACCGCGATGCGGTGATAATGCACCAGCGTCTTGGACAGATCCTTGCCGCGCGCCAGCATCAGGCCGCGCGGATTGCAGCCCGTATAGGGCACGTGCATCAGTTCGAGAAAGCTGGCGACGTTCTGGTCGTAGATCGCTTCGCCGGAAAACTGCTCGAGCAGCGTGAGCACGACGTCGGGCTTGAAGCTTTCCAGCTCGTCGCGGATCGGCTTGAGCTCGTCGTGAACACCGAGCGGACGCACCTCGTGGCCGGCGCGGCGCAAGGTGCGGACCACGTCGTATTCGGTTTTCCACTCGTTGATTTGTTGCTCGCTGAACCCCTTCGTCGACTCCGGGGGCACAAGGTCCGGGTGAACCAGCACCAGGACGCGGAGCGGTTTCATAGCGCGATCCACCTTCGCCGCGATTGACCAAACAGTGCATGCATCGTTTTGGCGGTCAACAGCACCGTGAAATCCATCACGAGCTTTTGCTCGCGGCCGACCGCCCGCAGATTGAGCTCGCGGCAGCGCGCGATCATGTCGTCGAGCACGGCGTCGAGCGTGAGCTGATACTCGCCGGTCCAGGTGGCGACGAGCTTGCGCACGCGCGCGCGGTTGCGCCGCAGGAACGACGACGCCGCCTCGGCGCGGCGGTGCCTGATCGGATCGGCGGGAAACAGCCGGCGCAAGTCGCGATCATACGTCTTCGGTGTGTCGAAAGCGTAAAGCGCCTGCTTCTTGCGATAATGCTCTTCGAGCGTTTCGGAGAGCCGGCTCAACGGATCGACGCGTTCGACGTGGCGGAGCAACGGGCGCGCCGCCGCGATCTCGCCCATCAGCTCGTCGACGTATTCGAGTTTTTTCAGCGCCGGCCAGCCGGCGTAGCGGGTGCGCCAGTTCGAGCGCGGCCGCAGCCACACCGCGAAGGTTTCGGCAAAATCCTCATCGGGATGGCTCTGCGCGTACCACAGCCGCAGGTGCTGGACGAAATTGCGGCTCGCCGGATTGGGCCGGTAGTAGCGCGGATAGCGCCGCGAGCTCGGGCCGAACAGCTGCTGCCAGTGCCGCCGCCGGCCGAGCGCGTAGGCGTGCTGCACCACGTGGCCGGCCTCGTGGCGCAGGATCGCCATGCACTCGGCCCAGGTGCCGCCCTCGACGTCGATGATCATCTTGCGCTCGAGCTGGATGAGCCGCGGGTGCGCCAGATAGAACGGGATGGCGATGCCAGGCGTGCTGTCCGGGCTGAACCATTCGCTGGAAATCCAGGCGTGCGGCCGGACCCGCAAACCCGCTTGCGCCAGCTCGTCATGCAAGGCCTGCACGCAGTCCTCGAGCCAGGTGCCCTCCACGGTGACGTGGAGGTCCTTCAGCCGGACCTGCAGCAACTCGTCATCGGGCAGCGCGGCCCAGGGAAACTTTTTACGCGGCATGGCTGTCGGGGGAACGCAGGATCGGCCCGGATGGTGTCACGGGCCGGCGCGGCCGACAACAGGCGGGGTAAATCGGTCAAGGCATGACGATATTATATCGACCGCCCCGGCGCCTCGGCCGCGTCCTTCGAGGGCCGCTTCGCGGCCACCTCAGGATGACGGCAATGAGTCATCGTCAAATACCGCTGGTATTAGGTTGAGGTGATGGCAACCGGCACGGCGCACTCGACAATTGCTGAACTCGCATCAATCGACCTTGGCGCCGGAGAATTTGACGGCCTTGGCCCAGCGTTGCGTGTCCGCGGCGACGAAGGCCTCAAGCTCGCTCGGACTCATGATCATCGGCTCGGCGCCGAGTTCGCGGATGCGGTTCAC
>JASHXZ010000585.1 GCA_030043285.1 Xanthobacteraceae bacterium
TTCGAGACGCAAACTCCGTTCGCATTCCGATGACGTCCATGACCACAATTATCCCACGCCAGAGCGCTGGTGGAAAGCGACGCCGCCACCGTTGCCGATGCTAAGATCAGACCCAACAATTTAAACATGATCACCCTCCCTTTATGCTGTTTATGACGCCATCGGCGCCTTCATACAGGCCATCGGCGCCTTCATACATAAGTAGCTGGTCCCCCCGTTTAGGTTCAGCGTCGATCTCAGTGTGCGCGCCTTGTGCGAGCCGCAATTCCGCTCCAGCGATTTGCGGTCGCCTCGGCTGAGTGGTTGTTTCGCGGTGCATCAATTGCGGGTGCACAACCAACGCTTCAGGTCAAAAGCCGATATCAATCGCCTGCGCGTCGACGTCCGCTTTAGCCCCAGCACCTGCCATAAAGGCCGGCATTGCGGGCCGGCGCTATCCCGATCGCGGTATGATTTTCGCCTTCATGCTGGATGCGCGGCTAGATGTGCTAGTACGAGCGCAGTGACTTGGTCCGGCGCTTGGTCGGCCGCAAAATGACCTACGCCTGACAGCTCTACGAATTGGTAGGGCGCGGCGACAAATTCGCTGGTTCCCTCCGCCGCCATTCGGCCGACCGTGTCGTCGGCATCACCCCAGATGAATAGCGTCGGCACCCGGATTACGCCAATGGGCGCACGGATCGCACCGCGCGCGCGATACCAGGTCAGTGCCGCTTCCATTGTCGCGGGGTTGCCAAGAACGCCTAAATACTCCGCGATCGCCGCTTCCGAAACCTTGTTCGCCTTGAGCCGCCCGCGCAGCCAGCGTGCGTCATCGGCAAGAATTCGCGAGGCCGCGTCCGCTTCAAGAAACCACCAATGATGTGACGAGCGGCGCTTCTGCTCGCCGTCCGATGCCGCCAGCGCGCGGTTGAACGCGTTCGGGTGCGGTCGCGAAAGGACGGTGAGAGAAGCAACGTGCTCCGGATAGCGGTCCGCCATGCCCCAGGCGATGCTGCCGCCCCAATCGTGGCCGACGACATGAAAACGGCCACTCGCGCGGCCACAGCCGGCCGCGACGGACATCGCATCCTTGACGAGGTGATCGAAGCTGTAATTTGCGGGTTCGCGCGTATCCGGCCGTGCGCCTGCCGAATAGCCGCGCTGGCTTGGTGCTGCGGAGCGATATCCCGCCGCCGCAAGCCCTGGCATCTGCCAACGCCACATGTGGAACGATTCCGCAAACCCATGCAGGAGCAGCACAAGAGGCCCGTCTTCGGCGCCGCAAATCATCACGTCGAAGGTCAGATCCGGAGACGCCGTAATCCTCTTGAAAGTGATCATTTATGCGGCATCTCCCGACCATCCTGAGCATAGAAGCACTCGATCCCGGTGGTTAATGGGGCAAAGGTATAACCGCACTGTCAAGAGCGGCGTACCCTTAAGGCGCGCGAGCGAATCTGTTCGGCGGCTTGGGCAAGCCGAGGTGGTCGCGCAACATCGTCCCTTGATAGTCTTTCCGGAACAGATCGCGCCTCTGCAATTCCGGAATGACGAGGTCGATGACGTCGTCGAAAGCTTCGGGGAAATGTGCAGGGAGCAGCATGAACCCGTCCACCGCGCCGTCTTTGAACCATTTCTCCATGAAGTCGGCAATCGTGGAGGGGCTGCCGCAGGCCACGGGATAGCCCCTCGCCACCGCGATCTCATTGTAGATATCGCGCAGCCTCAAACCCAATCGCTTGGCCTTTGAAGAGGCGACCTTGTTGTAACTGTGGATCAGGTTAGAGAGTGGCAAGTCGGGAACCGGGCCGTCCAGTGGATACTTTGACATGTCGTGGCCAAAGCGGCGCGACATGGTCCTCATCGCGCTCGTTGGATCGACATACTCCATAAGCTGGGCAAGCTTCGCGCGCGCCTCCTCATCGGTGCGTCCGACGACAGTCACCAGCCCCGGCATGATGTTGCAGTGTTCCGGACGACGGCCGAAGGCGCGAACCTGCTTCTTCACGTCGTCGTAGTATTTGCGGCACTCATCCTTGTCGAGCTGGACAGCGAATACGACTTCCGCATAGCGCGCAGCGAGCTGTTGCCCGCTAGCAGAAGCACCGGCCTGCACGATGACCGGATGGCCCTGCGGCGCCCGTGTCAGATTAAGCGGACCCTTGACCGAGAAATATTTTCCCTTGTGGTCAAGCACATGGACCTTGCTGCCGTCGTAATACTGGCCGGTTTGCTTGTTCAGGATACGGGCGCCGTCTTCCCAGGTGTCCCACAAGCCGCGCACGACCTCGACAAATTCGGTGGCGATCTCGTAGCGAAGATCGTGCGCCGGTAAGTCCTCGCGCCCGTAATTCTCGGCCGCCTCGACCAACGTCGTAGTGACAACATTCCAACCGGCACGCCCGCCGCTAAGATGATCAAGCGAACTGAATTGCCGGGCAATGTTATAAGGCTCCGAAAAGCTCGAAGACGCCGTCCCTACGAGGCCGATGTGAGATGTGACACTAGCAAGCGCTGAGAGAAGCGTCGTCGGCTCGAAGCGCAGCATCTGGCCGGGGTGCCCCTCGAACAGGAAGGCGAGACTGTCACCAACGAAAATGAAATCGAGCTTGCCACGCTCGGCAGAGGCCGCGATGGTTTTAAACGCCTCGAAATCCTCGCCGCTTGTCGTGGCGCCGGGATGGCGCCAGCCGGCGATGTGGTTCCCCGTTCCGACTGCATAGACGCCGAGATGCATCTGCCGGTGAACCATATGTGCCCATCCCTAACCGAAAGTCCAATTGAAATTGGAGCGACCCGACAACGTTTGAGGGCGAATCAACGTGGCGCTTTCACCTTAAGCGTATCCAGTGAATACTCCGCCTCGCGCACTGCAGCTTCAACGTCGGGCAGCGGCAGGATGGCAAACGCGCCGAAACGATCCGCATGGTCCGAGACCATCTTGGCGACGTCCTCATTGCACTCGCGCGCCAGACGGGCGGCAAATTGGCGATCTCCAAAATACACCCCAGGAGATGCAATTGAATTGATCGCAGCCGCGATGCCTGTTTTGTCCATCAATTCAAGTTGAGAGGAAACACTCCAGTCGGCCCAAGGGTTCTCGCCGCTGCCATGAATGCCGGCGATTTCAAGAGCACGTTTGTAAAACTCCGGTATCGGATGCTGGTGGGTGTCTATGAGTGGACCGTGAGTCACGTACACGCCTTCCTTTCCGGTGTGATTTGCAAGGTGAAGGATAAATCAATGCTGGCTAGCACGTTCCCATGGCATCATCAGCCACTCGACGAGCGCGATTGCTGCAAACAATAGAATTCCGAGCGCGCTCAGCCAGACCAAGGCCGCCCACGCTAGCGGCCCATCGAGCTGCGAATTTGCCGCCAGGACGAGATTGCCGAGCCCTGCCATCGAACCGACAAATTCACCGATGACCGCGCCTATCACCGCAAGCGTTATGGCCACTTTCGATCCGGCGAATATGAACGGCAGCGCCGCCGGCATCTGAACCTTGAAGAACACTTGGCGGCGCGATGCACACAGGGCGTGGGCAAGCTCCAACAAACCTGGCGGTGTCGCCTGCAGCCCGGCAGCCGTATCCACCACGATTGGGAAGAACGCCACCAAGAAGGCCAATGCCAGCTTCGAGCTTATGCCTAGACCGAACCACACCAAAATAATAGGCGCGATCGCAACTTTCGGAATCGACTGAGTTGCGACCAGGATCGGATAGAGCACGAGATTGAAGAGGCGCGAATTGGCGACCAATACCGCCAGCGGAACGCCGATCAGCAGCGCCAAGGCAAAGCCTAGAACCGTTTCGATGAAAGTCGGCCAGGTCTGCTGCAGCAGCAGGTCGTGACGCTTGATGGAAACGGAGCCGATTTCCATGGGGCTCGGCAACACCAACGGGCTGATGCCGGACAGCCAGGTGTAGAGTTGCCACAGTGCCAGGATGACGACGATGCCAACCAGGGGATAAAGCGAGCGTGTAAGGTTTTGCGGGGTCATCGTGTGATCCCAAGCGCCCGGCTGGCTCGATGCTCAAGCTCGGTGAATTCGGGCGCATATCGCGCTTCCGGCCGCCTTGGGTACGGTAGATCGACCGCAATAACGTCGGCTATCCTGGCGGGACGCGGACTGAATACAGCGACCCTGTCGGAAAGATAAACCGCCTCGCTGATGCTGTGCGTGACGAGCATCAGCGTGGCCCCGGTTTTAGCACGGATATCCAGGAGCAGGTCCTGCATCTCCATCCGCGTCAGTTCGTCAAGCGCACCGAACGGCTCGTCCATCAGGAGCAATTTGGGCTGATGAACGAGCGCCCGGCACAGAGCGACGCGTTGCTGCATGCCGCCGGAAAGCTGTGCAGGATAAGAATGCTCGAAGCCCGAGAGGCCGACCAGCGACAAAAGCTCGGCCGCGCGCTGGACTGCTCTGCCGTCGGCGTCGCCTTGTATCTCGACCGGGAAGAGCACATTCTTGAGCACTGTGCGCCAGGGCATCAAATTTGGTTGCTGAAAGACCATGCCGAAGTCGGGCTGCGGACGCTCAACCTCGGCGCCATTGATCTCGACAATCCCGCTGGTTTTTGGAATGAGCCCCGCGGCAATGCGAAGAAAAGTTGTCTTGCCGCAGCCGCTGGGTCCCAATAGGCTGATAAGTTGCCCGGATTGAAGATCGAACGTGACCGTTTCGATGGCGGTCAGCGGCGTCTGACCCGGACGCTTGAACGCCTTATGCACGTTTTCGAAGCGACCGAACGCGCGCCGCGGCGAATCTGCCGGCGAAACGATCGTCGCCCCGCCAAGCCTCGGCTGCTCAGGCCCTCGCGGAGCGGTCGAATCGATCACGGCTTGATCGGCGGATTGGGTAAGAACCCTGTCGCGTACATGTCAGCAGGCGCCGGGGGAGTGCCAGTGACCCCGATGTACTTCGTAACGAAGTCCACGTTGGATTTGATCTGATCGGGGTCGAACCATCCAAGACCATGCTGCTGCGTGCCGGGTGTGACCACAAGATCGCGTACGATCTTAAGCTCTGCGCCGATCACCGCGGGCTTGAGGCTTGGAACAAATTGCAGCTCATCCTGCGCCGCCTTTTCGGGATGGTCGAACGCAAACTTCCAGCCCTTGAGCGCTGCGCGTACGAAACCGCGGACCGCTTGCGGATGTTGGGACAGATACTCTTCGGTAACGCCGATTCCGTTTGAATAAAGTCGCAGCCCATCATTGGCGGGAATGAACGTCTGAAGCTTTTCCTGGACGCCCTCGGCTGCCTGCTCGAGGCCCGGCCTGCCCATGATGAAGGTTTCGATTGAGGGAACCTTCTTGGTGATTAGAGCGCCGGGGCGCGCCGGAGGAGCGATGTCGGTGACATGAAGCTTATTGGGGTCCAAACCCTTTCCGACCATGAAACCCTGGAGGATCTTCGGAGTAAAACTGCCCGAACCGCTGGCAAGCGTGAGACCTTCGAGCTGCTTTGGCGCCGTAACGTTCGCGCCGCTTTGCAGGCTGAACACGGCAATCGGCTGCTTCTGGTAGATGATGGAGACCATCTTTAGCTTGGCCCCGGTTGAACGAGCAATGGCGACTTCAGGAACTCCCATAAAACCGAGATTTGCCGTTCCGGAAACGACATTTTGAATGACCTGCGCGCCGCCCTGGGACGGAATAATGCTGACGTCAAGGCCTTCTTGTTTGAAGAAGCCCTCTGCGATGGCGGCGTACCACGGCGCGTGTCGGCCGAGCGGAATAAAGTCGAGTGAAAACACGACTTTGGTCAGCGTTTGCGGCGTGCCTTGCGCCGCCGCCGCGTCAGGTCGCATCACGGCGACCGAAACGACCGCAAACGCTGCGGCGATTGCGCCTGAAAAAATACGCATGCTCTCTCTCCCGCGATGTGGCCGCCTTTCGTGATGATCGTGCCACCAACCGTTTCGTGCAGTCAATAGATTTTCGAAAATCTGTTGATTGTCGAATTATAGTCGTATATGCGATTATCGTTGCCGTTGCGCCATTCCAAATCGGGAGCACGAATGCCCGCAATGCCTGCCAAGCGCTCTACCGATCAAACTTTGACCGCCTCGGCCTTGAACCGCATTCGTTTGGATATTATTGCCTGCCGTCTTATGCCCAACGAACGCCTGCGTTTCGAAGCGCTGCGCAAGCGTTACGGCGTGGGAGTCAGTCCGCTTCGCGAGGCCTTGATGCGGCTCGAGGCCGAAGGACTCGTTCAGCTCGAACAGAACAAGGGCTTTCGCGTGTCCGAGGTGTCACGCGAGAATCTGCTCGATCTGATGCAGACCAGGATCGAGATTGAATCGATCGCGTTACGCTGGTCGCTGGAGAAAGGCGGCGTTGAGTGGGAGGCCAACCTGCTCGGAGCATTTCATCGGCTGTCCCGCCAGACAAAGCTGGATCCGAACAAACATGAAACCATCAACGAGGCATGGAGCAGAGAGCACGCCGCATTTCATGCGGCTCTGGTGTCGGCCTGCGGTTCCGAGACGCTGGTATTGATTCGGCAGCGTTTGTTCGAGCAGGCCGAACGCTATGTCTCGCTTTCGATCATGTCCAATGGACCGTTACGAGACGATGTCGGCGAGCACAAGCAGTTGATGCGGGCAGCGCTCAACCGCGACGTGGACAGGACAGTCGAGCTCAATCGGCTGCATATCGGCCGCACGACGGACAAGGTCGCCGCCTCTCTTGCCGCCAGCCGCAGCGCCGACATCGGAGCCGCGCTCAAAAGGAAATCGTTCAAATGAACGTGCAGGCGCAAGCGGGACCCGCGACAATACCAGCCAAGCAGCTTGCGGCGTTCGTGGCCAGGCTGTTTGTCGCCACCGGACTTTCCGCGCCAGCAGCAGAGAAGGTTGCTAATGGCCTTGTCGACGCCGATCTCGAAGGGCTCGCATCGCACGGTGTGATGCTGGCCGACATGTATATCGAGAGGCTGCGGGGCAACTCGGTGTCGAAGGAAACCGCCGCAGCGATCGTGTCGGAACGGCAAAGCGCCGTCGTGCTCGACGCCGGGCATGCACTTGGCCACTTGACGGGCGAACAGGCGATGAGCTTCGCGATCGACAAGGCAAGGCAGTTTGCTGCCGGCATCGTGGCCGTTCGTCACGGTTTTCATTTCGGCGCGGCGGGTCGTTATGCCCGCCAGGCGGCCGACGCTGGCTGCGTCGGCATCGCGATGTGCAATACGCGTCCGTTGATGCCAGCGCCAGGCGGCGCCGAGCGCGTCGTCGGCAATAATCCGCTCGCCATTGCGGTGCCGGCCGACGGCGAAATTCCTATCGTGCTCGATATGGCGACCAGCGAAGCGGCGATGGGCAAGATACGGATGGCTGAAAAAGCCAAGGAACCTATCCCGCCAACGTGGGCCGTGACGGCACAAGGACTCACCACCACAAATCCAACCGAGGCCATAGCCGGAATGCTATTGCCATCAGGCGGACCCAAGGGCTTCGGACTATCATTCCTGATCGACCTTTTGTGCGGCCTCTTGTCCCAGGGCTCGAGCGGGGCGCAAGTTCGGCCGCTCTACGGCGATTTCAGCGTGCCTTACGATTGCTCGCATCTGTTTGTCGCCATCGATGTTGCGCACTTTTGCGACCTCGATTGGTTTCGCGCGCAGGCGGCGAACGCCGCCAAGCATGTCCGCAACGGCAAACGAGCGCCAGGTGTGACCCAGTTGTTCACGCCTGGAGAGCCGGAATGGCAACGGCGCAATCGCTCTGGCGGTCAGGTCCTTGTGGAGCCTGCCGTGGTCGCAATGTTGCAACGCTACGCCGAGAACCTCAGCGTGCGACCAACGCCTTTTGACGCCAAAACACAATAGGAATAACACACCATGCCCAAGGTCCAGATAACAAGCCAAAAGCTGCGGCAGCCCAATGGCATTTTCTCGCATGCGACTGCCATCGAAGCAACGGGACGATTTGTTTTCATTTCCGGAATGACCGCCCGCCGTCCGGACGGCACCATTGCCGGCGTCGGCGACATTACCGAGCAAACGCGTCAGGTCTGCGAAAACGTCAAAGCGGCGGTGGAGGCTGCCGGCGGCACGCTTGATGATGTCTGCCGCGTCGACGTCTATGTGCGGAACATGGAACATTTCGAGGCAATCCATAAAGTGCGCGCCCAGTACTTCAAGCCGCCATTGCCGGCTTCGACCATGGTCGAAGTTAACAAGATGACTTCACCCGATTATCTGATCGAGATCAGCGCCATTGCTGTCCTGCCGAAATAAGAGAGCGCTCGAACATGTTCGATAAATTTGGAATAGCGGAAGCCGCGAAGCGCGGCATAAAATTGGGCGAGGTCGGTCAGCGTATTGTTCTTGAAAACGAGCATGTGCGGATTTGGGAGATCAATCTCGATCCTGGAGAAACCATCGACTTTCATATTCACTACCACCCTTATGTCGTTATCTCGCTCGGCGGCGGCGAGAACGAAATTGAGACCATCTTTGGCGATCGCATCAAGACCGTGGAGGAGCTCGGTTCGACGGTTTTCATCAACGAGATGCGCGCTGTTCACCGGCTGACCAATCGTGCGGGAATTCGCTATCTATCCCGCCTCATCGAACTGAAAGACGTCCGATGGACGACCGAAGTTAAAGACTAATCCAGGAGCGAAGCAATGTTGCCGAAAGATGCGCCGAAGCTCGAAGAACTTCTTATACAGTCCGAAACGCTGCCGTGGCGTGAGAAGTCGCTAAAAGG
>JASHXZ010000101.1 GCA_030043285.1 Xanthobacteraceae bacterium
CCAACGCCTCCTCGAACCGTTTCAATCGGTGGAGCGCGAGGCCGCGCTGGTTCCAGGCAGAGCAGTTGTCGGGATTTATGTCGAGCGCGAGCGCTAATTGATCAAGCGCGACCGCATAATCGGCGCGCTGATACGCAATGACGCCTAGAAGGTACAGGCTGTCCGAATGGCCGGGCTGCGCCGCGAGAATTTGCCTATAGAGCCGCTCGGCTTCGTCTAATCGGCCGGCTTGATGCGACGCGAAGGCCTCGACCAGCCAGGAGCCTATTTTGAGCACCGACTGCTGCGACGGCGCGGATTGTTGCAGCACTTGCCCGCCCATCGTTTGATTGTCTCTCATGGATGGGGCGGCAACGCAACTTCACCGGGGATACGAATCGCGGTCACCGTACGGCGTGATCCGGGACGGCGCCAAGCAAGGTGCTAAAATCGTCCAGCATGCGTGCAGCGATCGGTACGACGCCGAAATTTTCAGCGGCGCGGCGTCCAGCGTCGGCAATCCGGCGCAACCGGTCCGGCGCGGCGATCAGGCTCGCCAGCTTTGCCGCCAAATCCGCTGTCGGATTGCCGCCGCGATGGTCGAATGTCAGGCCGGTCACGCCGTCCTCGATGTAATCGGCGAAACATTCCAGGCGCGACACCACCGCGGTGCAACCCGCCGCCATAGCTTCGAGCGGCGCGCGCGGGAGTGCTTCGCCCGTCTCCGCCAGGGTTGGATAAACAAAAATGGCGCAGCGGCGAAATTCCGAGATCAAGGCCTGCTCGTCGAATATCGGGCCGACGAAATCGCAACGGATCGCGTGCTCGGCGGCGAGCGTCTGCAGGCCGGCCAAATACGCGCTGCCGTCACCCCCCTCCTCGGTGCGATGCGGACCAACGATGCGCAAGCTCCAGCCTGCGAGGACATCAGGAGCAAGCTGCTCCGACAGTTGCGCGAACGCCGCAAGCAGGTTCTCGATACCCTTTTCCCGCGCGATGCGGCCGACATAAAGGACAACGCGCTCACGCGCGTCACGCGCGGCGAAAAACCCGTCCGGAACGGCGTACCCGATGACGCGGACTTTCTTGGCGAGCCAAGGCACCTGCCGCGCTACGCCTCGGGCCGCCGCCTTGGACACCGCCTGCAGGCGATCAGCGCGCCAATAGAGCGCCATTTGTCCCTTCGGATAGCGGCCGATCTGCACGTAGATCTTGCCGGCGCGGCGACGCGGAAGAACGAGCGGCAGGAAGAAGCCGTTGGTTATCGTGATATCCGCAGGCGGCAGCGCCGCGGCTACGCGGAGCGAATAGATCAAATCCAAGATTAGATTGACGGCGAGGTTGGAGGAGCGGTTCGACGAAGCGATGCGCAGATGCCTTATTCCATCGACCACTTCATCGTTTGCAAAACCCATATAGCGTCGCGAGATGATAGTCACCTTATGACCAGCGTCGCGGTAGGCGCCGGCGAGCAGCAGATGTGCTTTCTCGACCGCGCCGCCACGCACCGGCGGGATCGGATAGAACGGCCCGATGATGACGGTGATACGCACGTCTTGAGCTTATACTTTGATCCAGCGAACGGTTGCCGACTACTTTTGATCGATCAATAGCGCCGCTTTCAGGATTCGTCGTACTCGATAGGTCTGCGCTTCAAATGCGAGGAAGATTAGATTTATCATGACTAGCAGCAAAATAATTCTGATGCTGAACAGCGCAATCGAATTCCATGAAAGATCTTCGGCCTTCGGAAACACGCGCCCAAGCGCAGCGTCCAGCGGCACATGGAAGACGTATAAGGTGTAAGAGATCGAACTCAGATACAGAGCCGGCTTTCGCAATATGCTGATTGCCGAATCGACTGCCGGATTGCACAGGAAAATCACAAGAAAACATACACCGAATGCAAACACTGCTTCCGCTACCGCCTGCGGCAGAAGGGTAATGTCCGGGATCGAGTCGCTCTTAACATTTAACTGCAGGGCTAGCCCTCCCAGCAAACACAGCAAAAGTCCTCCCAGCGCAAAACCCACAACACGAGCCGGGCGCGGGATGAGAACGCACAAAGCGCCCATGAACCAGAAGAGGGCATACCGCGCAGGCAGTATACAGAATACTGCCACGCCAACCGCGATTGCGATCAACGCAATCGCAGGCCTGCGATGCCGGCTCAAGAGGTAACCGGCTGCGCCGGCCAGGACATAGAACCAGATTTCAAATGCCAGTGACCACAGAGCCGCGTTGTACGTGAGCGTAGGCACCAAAATTCCATTCAAACCGACCATATTCAAAACCGCTTGCCATAAATCCAAAGGCTGTCCGAAAAGACCCCAACCTATTGCGACAGTGACTAAACAAGCCGGGATCAACGGCAGCAGGATTCTTGTACCCCGATCGAGCGCGTATAGTCTGATATCAAAGTCGTTTCTTTGAACGAGACGAATGACTTGGCCGCCCACGAGATACCCGCTCAAGACAAAAAACACCATGACCGCCTCAAAACCGGTTCTGGTGATCGCAAACGCTGTTGCAGTCGCGAAGCCCTTTTGTGCGGCCGGGAGTGCGCCATAATCGACAAATGAATCGCCTCGAATGTGACCGAGAAAGACGGAGAGCGCGGCAAGGCCGCGCATCAAATCCAGCCCAATCAATGAATGACCGCGTCGCGCGGAAGCAGCTTGTCGCATCTGCCTGGCCGCCGTCAAAGTGCCGATAAAGCTTGCGCGAGCCGGATTTGTGCCGCTTTCAGCGGACGCGTCCTACAAGCCGCACAGGCGAACATCGGAGGAAGCGGACATTTACAGATCGACGACATGGCGATGCGCCAGGGACTGCTGCCCTTTGTCTACGATGTATCGGTGGATTTTGCCGCGCCACTCTTAAAGCGCAGCCGGCGTTCGACGATTTCAAGCGCGATCAGGGATTCGGCAACCAACCGCTGGAGCGCGTAGAACCATCCCGGCCAGCCATCGAGAATGCCGCCCTTGAAGAACAGCGTATAGAACACAATGCCGAGCGGCGCGAGCCAAGCCATGCGGCGGATGCCGTCGCTGCGGCTGAGCTTGTCAGCGGGAGTCTCGGCCAGATAGCGCGCCTCCTCGACCGCATAACGCTGCTGCGTCGCGAACCAGCGCGCCAGAGGCTTGCGATCGTCGTGATAAATGACGTGCTGCAGTGGCCGTATCCCGCCGCCGACGCTGACCCGGTGACCGTGGCCTTCATTGTGGTATTGCGCCTTGTCGCGGCGATAGAGCACGATGCGCGGCGGATACAAGGAGCCGCGCAGCGGCCGGCCGTAAATCCGGTAGATGAATTGCGCCTGGTACCCGGCCACCTCGCCACCGTCGGCGAGCGCGCCGATCTCAGCGACCAGGCCGTCGCTCAATTCGTAATCGGCATCGACCGATAGAACCCAGGGCGTGCGCACTTGCTCCAACCCGAAATTGCATTGCGCGGCAAAGTCGGTGAACGGCCGGTGTATCACCTCGACGTGTGGATAGCCCCGCAGCAAAATAAGCGTCTCGTCCGTGCTGCCGGAATCAATGACGACGATGCGCTTTGCCCACGACAGCCTGGCCAGCGTGCGCGCGATGTTCGGCGCCTCGTTGTAGGTGAGAATCAGCGGGGTGATTTGCTCAAACACAGGAGCTAGGGCGTCGCGCGCAGTTCTTCGTACAGCGCTTCCATTTGCGCGGCGACGCAGCGCCAGTTGTAATGCTCGTCGACGTACTGCCGCCCATCCTGCCCCATTGCCGACGCCCGCGCCGGATCATCGATCAACGACGCGATCGCAGCGCCGAGCGGCTCGGCCGCGCCGTCAACGACCAGCCCGCCACCGGATAGCGTCACCACTTCGGCGGCGCCGACTTCGGGCGTGACGATCGCTGGAATGCCGCGCTGCAACGCCTCGAGCACCGTATTGCCGAAGCTCTCCGAATACGACGGCAGCACCAGGACGCGCGCCGCGGCGAAGACGTGCTCCTTGTCAGCGCCCGTCACCGTGCGCGTCACCATGCGGACGCGATGGCGAATGTTCAAGGCGGCGGCAAGCTGCAGCAGTTCATCCACCAAATTTTCATAATCGGTGCCGACGATGGCAAGGGTGCCGCGCTCGGTACGGGCAAAAGCGCGCAGCAGCCGATCCAAACCCTTGACGCGCGCCAGTCGACCAAAGAACAGAACGAGCGGTTCGCCGTCTCCGACTGCAGCGATGTCGGGCGACGCCGTCTCCCTAAACGCACCCTCATCGAAATCTTCGACGGCGTTCGGCGCCACGACCATACGCCGCACCCGCCAGCCGAACTGGTCCAGCTCCCGACGCTCGACCTGTGAAGTCAGGTGAACGGCCGCCGCACGCTCCACGTTGGCTCGTTCGATCAATGCGATCCACGCTGTCTTGATCAACCAGTTGCGGTTTCGGATCAACCGCTTGACGAGCATGCCGCGCGGCGAAATCACATACGGCACACTGGCCGCCTGCGCGACGCGCGCAGCCCGCCAGGTCGGCCAGAGGAAAACCGAATGCAGGTGAGCCGCGTCGAAACTCGGCATGACGTGGCGCAACGCCTCGCCCAGGGCCGGCGCGTAAGACAGCCGGCGCAAGCGCGGCGAGGCGAAATAGTGGATTTTGACGCCGTCGAGCATGACCGGCTCGCGATGCGGCACGGCACTGTCCAGCGGCCCGTCGATGCTGGTGGTGTAGACCTCGACCTCGTGGCCGCGCGCCGCGAGCGCGCGGCACAGCCCGTGAACGGCGACGATCGGTCCGCCATAGCGCCGCGCCGGCAGATAGGTCGGAACCACGTGCAGCAACCGCATGGGCGGCAAGCGAATGACTGGGCGAACTCAGCGGCCGGCGGGGACCCGGCCGGGGCGGGCTCTCGCCGGATCAGGCATGGCCGTAGCAAGTCGTCTGGTCCGGGGCCTGGGAAGCGCTGCAAACATGCAAACGCCGGCGATGGTCTGAAACAGTGTCACCATGGTGTAGGAGAAATCGGCTTCCACGTTGCAAAGGGTCAATGTCGAAGCAATCGCGACCAGCATGGCGATCGAGGTCGGCCCCGCTGTGGAGCTCAGACGCATGAGAAAACCGCACAACGCGCCAAACACGGCGCCGACCGTGATGACGCCGAAATTGCCGAAATTGGCATAGCCTTCGGACACCATCCCCCAGCCGATCGTCGTTTTCCCGGTATTTTCCGCACTTTCGCGGCCATAGCGCACGCTGAGCAGATTCAGCACCGCCTGGCTTTCGACTTTGTCCGATTCCAAAAAGCGCGGCACCAGCATCGCGGGCAGCATCGCGTAGGTTTCGCCTTGCAGATATGGAATCACCTGTGGGGTCGCCTGTTGAACGGTCAAGACCATATGCAGGAGCGAGGCACGTTCCAACAGGTTCGGTCCTCGTCTTTGGGTGCCGGAACCGATATTGCTGACCCCGGCCACGACCCAATTCGCCAAGATGACTGGAATCTGAACAAACGTGGGGTTTTGCATGGTCTGGGCATCGCGCGACCAGTACATCTCGCGCATGTCGTTCTTTCCGGCGTTGAGAATGCTTAGCACCGCGAACGCCAAGGCGATGCCGGCCCATGGGACCCGCTTTGTGCCCAGCACGTAGCCGAGCACAATAGCGGCGACGTTCATGGCGCCGCCGAACAGGAACAAACCGCTCATCGCGAGCGCGGTTACAGCGAGAAAACCGCCGCATGCCAACAGCCAGCGTCGACCCCGCAATAGTCCGACGCCCCGCGCATATCCCGTCAGATAGCAAGCCACGTAAGTCAACGGAAACACGCAGGCGCGAATCGCACCCACGAAGTTGCCAAGAAAGCCGACGTTGCCGGACGCCACCGCCGCATTGAAAACGACGCCGGCAGCAAGACCGACGAATATCAGTCGGAATAAATCATCGACGAAGGAGATATTGCGCAACGACCTTTCTTTGATGGATCGGGCGTAGCGCGCGGCGCGTCGGCCCGGCGCAGACGAGGCTTTGGCACGCACCGCGCCGAGAAACGGCCAGGCGGCAAGCGACGCCGCCGTCAGGAACAACCCAACCGATAATCCCGCCCAAACGAGTTCGGACTGTTTGTAGATTTGCAACGTATTGCCGACAAGCAGCGGCATCGCGTAGTACAGATAATACAGCGCCGCGACGACCGGCAGCACCGGTATGCCGAAGGCGCCGTAATTCACCCACAGAAACATCGGTACCAGCACAGGCACCGTCACGCACAGATAGGCGATCGAATCCTGGGCGAAAAAGCTGAGCGACAGCAGAAGCACCGCCATCGCGACAAAGAAAAACCCGAGCTGCCGCGGGTTCACGGTGCGGAACGAAGGCTGATCGAATACGGTCGTGCTCATCGCTGACATTTGAGAAGTGCCGCAGTATACGCAGCGTTTCGACGAAGCTCAGGCAGCCTCGTCAGTTTAGCATCAAAATCGACCGGCAGCATCATCTCAGTCCGGATTTCGACCGGAAACCGTCCCCGCGCAGTCGAGCACATCGGATGGATGGCCCCGCCATCTTTGGGCTGCTAGCCCTGCCGGATATTTCCTCGACCTGTCGAGATTCGCAAAGGCCTTCCGCAGACATTGTCAAGCGCCTTGACTAGGGCCGCCTCGGTCACCGCGACATCGAACGACCAGGCGCGTTTGGCAGCGGAACGTCCCATCTCCGCCAGCTTGGCGCCGTCAACGACCAGACTTTCGACGATGCGTTCGAACTCGGACCAATCATCCGATTTGAAGATGCGGCCGCAGGTCGGATCGACCACGTCCGCCGCGCAGCCGACCCGGTCGCTCACAAGAACCGGCCGGCCGCATGCCAGCGCTTCATTGACGGCGAGGCCCCAGCTCTCGCCGGCCGAGGGAAGGACGACAATATCGCCCAGTCGGTAGACGATCGGCATCCGGCTCTGATTCTGAAATGGCAGCACGCGAAAGCGCGACGGATCGGACGAGGCGATCGCATCTATCTCGGCCTGCAGTTCGCCGGCACCGACCATTGCCAGCACAATTGCCCGGTCCCGCAGTCGAGCCACTGCTCGCATCAGATCCACGGGGCGCTTTATCGGCTCGAATTTTCCCGCATAAAGCAACACCTTTTGGTGCTGCTCAATCCCAAGCTCCGATCGCCACCGCGCAGCTTCCTGCTCGAGGTCTGGCGCCGGCTCGGCAAATCGGCCCACATCAATCGAATGCGGGCACAGATGAAGCCGCACCGGCTCGACGCCAAAGCGCTCGTAATAGGCACGATTGGCCGAGCCGACGACCAGAAAGCCGGTCGGCCAGGAATACACCCGGCGCAGGGCGGTAGCTTTGATCAACCAGCGCGGCCCCCGCGGCACCGCGCCGAGCAGATTTGAATCCCCGAAAAAGAGCGTGCAAACGCCCTCTCGATGCAGCGCGAACAGCAATTGGAGGTGCGAATACCACGCCCAGCCGGTGACTTCGACGACGTCCGGCCGCCACGACAAGACGCGAGCGACCAGGTCAGGATTGCGCAATCCGAAAAAACGATGCGTGCCGGGATCGGCCGAGACGTTGGGTACCAGTTCGAAGCCGTAACCCTCGATCAGCGGAATATCCCAGGCGACCGGCCGCGCGAAGCCGCGATCTGCAACGGCCTTCTCGCCGGCATGCCAAGTAAAGAAGACTTTGATAACGAGATCGGACCGTTTTGCTAGGCGCCGATACAGCGGCACGGCATATTGAATCGGATGCGAGACGACGATCGCTAACCGCACCGGTCGATCCGGCATGGCTCAGCGCGCCGCTCCGCCCGCCAGACACGCTTGGAACAACGCGACGTGCTGCCGCGCCATAGCCGGCGCCAGATGCGCGCACAGCAACGGACGCCGATCGAAGGTGACGCCCGCCGCCGCTTCTTTCAGGAACGCGGCAACGATCGCGGCCGCGTCATCAAGTGGCATGGTTTCGCTCTGGTCGAACCACAATGAGCGCCCGAGCCGCGGCTCGCGCCGCAACAGGGCGTACGCCGCCCCGTCGCGACGCAGGCAGGCAAGGAGTGGCTTGCCCGACAGCGCGTAGCCGAACAGCTTTGACGGCATGTAGCCGGAATCGTCGGCGCCAAGCACCAATACGCCGCGGCTCTCGAGCATGAGTTCAAGCGCCCGGCGATACGGCACGCGTGGCGGCCGTTCTTCGATAAGGTCGCCAATTCCGGCGGCATCCGCGGCTTCTTTCAGCACCGTGCAAGGTTCATGCTTTCCGGGCGCACCGGTGCCGAACAGCCGAATGCGCACGCGGCGCGGTAAATCATCGTCGTGCGACCGCAGGCGCGCCAGCGCCTGGCAGATCAGTGAAAAAGATCGCAGCCGCGTCGCCCCTTCGCCGGCATAGTGCAGCACCAACGCGTTCCCGTCCGCTGCCGTGGAGGGGCTATGCGTCCTCGCTGCCTCGCTCAGATCACGCTCGTCGGCGGCAAATGGAATGACCGCGTGCCGGCCGGTCTCGAGCCAAGGTGGCGACTGCCGGTGATAGCGCCGTTTAAGCGTCGTGATGTACCCTTCCGACACCGCAATCAAACCCGCGGCATGGCGCACCGCGGCTTTCTCCAAACACGGATCCAGCCATCCGGAGAGGCGCGCCTTCCAGCCCCGACCGCGATACCGATCGGCCGGCATCAGCCATGGATCCTGAAAATCGATCGCATAAGGCACGCCGAACCGCCGCCGCCATCGATCGCCCCATGCGACAAATATGAACGCCGTTGTGCTGAAATAGACGAGATCGAATCGTCCGGATGCCAAAAGCCGGCGGCCGTGCCAGAACATGGGCAGCGCCATGCGCCACGATCCGGAACGCGACGTGAACGGCCAAAACAAAGGCGACAGCCAGGCGCGTACTTCATGCGCTCGCGTGTCCTCGGCAAAGAATCCGTCGGCGTCCGGTTCGATGGCGTCCTGCCGGACTTCGCATGGAGCGGGCGTGAGGATTTCGACGTCCCAGCCAAGCGCCGGCAATTCCCAGGCCAGGACGCGCGCCCGCTGCATGTCCGCCAGCATGGCCGGCCGGTAACTGCTGACCACGATCAGCACGCGGCGTCTCACGCGACACCCGGCTCTTTTTCGACGCCGACCGGCAGCACCATGCCGGGTGCTTCGGCGATGCTGGCAAACCGGCAAAGCAAGGTGCGGTTGCAGATGATGCGCAGAACGCGGCGAACGGTCTTCATGAAATCGACAGTGCGGCGTGGCCCGATTCATGGCCCGGCACTTTGTCGGCCGGCGTCGGGCTGGCGAAAATGTTGGCAGTTGTCGGCCAAGCGCTTTCGTCGATGAGTTCAGACCAATTGCGGCCGGCGGCAAACAGGCGGTAGCGGTGGCGCCGGAAAAATTCGGTAAAGAGAGCGCCGCTGTCGCTGCCGCGCGCCGCGTAGGCGCGGTCGAATTCGAAGATGATGGACGGGCGGAATCGCGCGATGCTCCGTTCCGCGCCCTGTAGAATCGGCCACTCAAAACCCTCGGCGTCGATTTTCAAAAGATCGAGGCGATCGAGTTTTTTCTCTGCCGCCAGAACATCGAGCGTGCTCGCCGCGACGCGGATGGCTTCGGACGGCGCAGCGCCACTCGACACGACATGCCCGCTTGCGGAGGCCGGATCGTCGGCCGCTGGTGCGATGAAATCCAGCATGCCCTGCGCCTCGGCCAACGCGGCGCCATCGACCTCGACTTGCTTAAGCCCGTTGATCGCGAGGTTGCGCAACAAATGCTCGCGCACCGAGGGATTAGGCTCGACCGCTAGCACGCGCCCGTTCGGTCCGGTCAGGCGGGCCATGAGCAGCGTGTGCCAGCCGGCGTTGGCGCCGACGTCGACCGCCGTTCCGCCTGTGGGCAACACGGCGCGCATGATGTCGCGCAATTCGGGCTCGTACGAACCGAAAAAGCCGATATGCCAGCCGAGCGGCAGCGCCAGCTTGGTGAGAAAAAGACTGCCGTCGCGCGCCAGACAGACTTCGGGGAGGCCGGCGCAGCTTGCGGGCGGCGCCAAAAGCCGCACGACGCGTTCAAACCCCGGAGGCTTGCCCAGACGGCTGCCGAGCCAAGCCAGCAGCTCGATGCGGCCCCTCACCGCGCGCTCCACAGCTCGGCGTACAGCGCTTCATATTGCGGCACGACCGCCGCGGTCGAGAACGCTTGCTCGGCGCGCATTCGGCACGCGCGCCGGTCGATCGCGCCGAGTTCCAGCACGGCGCGACAGCCGTCCTCCACGCTGCCCATGAAAAATCCCTCGACGCCATGCCGGACGATTTCCGGCAACGCGCCGCGCGAGCATGTGATCACCGGTGTGCCGCAGGCCAAAGCCTCCGCGAATACGATGCCGAAAGGCTCGTCCCACTGGATCGGGACGATCATCGCGGCGGCCGAGCCGAGCAGCTCGCGTTTGGCGTCGTCATCAACCGGCCCGACATATTCGATTCCGTTCTTGCCTATTTCAGGCTTGATGACCTCATCCCAGTACTGACGCTCGGCACCGGCCTCGGCGTAGTTACCGGCAAGCACCAGACGGCGTCCCGTCTGCTTGGCCACCGCGATCGCGAGATCGGCGCCCTTGATCGGTTCGATACGGCTCAGGAACACGAGCGGCGCGTCGAGCGCGACGCTCGGCCGGAATTGGTAGAAGTCGGTATCGACAAAATTCGGAACGGCGCGCCAGGTGCCGCCGGATTTGCCACCCATCGCCGCTATGAAGCTGCTGCAGCCGCAGAACATCAGCGACCGACCGGCAACGGCAGCCGCAAGCGATATTTGCCGACCGCCAGTGAAACGTTGATAAGACATCAGCTTGGGAACCCGGCTTGCCAGGAGCGGGACTAGATAGAGCAAGCGTGAAAAGCTGTGCACGATGGACGGCTGGACGCGCCGCACCGCTTTGCGCAACGCGAGCGCATTGCGGGCATGCGCCAACGGCGAATTTGGCCGAGGTGCCGGCCAGGGCAGAAAAAAGTCGGCAGCCGCCGACGAATCCGGGTGAGCGACAAGACCGACTTGATGACCTCGGCTTCGCAGCGCTGCAAGCAACCCGGCAACTATTCTCTCGACCCCGCCGTAAAGCGGCGGCGGCACCGGCAAGAACGGATCGACGGGCAGAAGAATTCTCATAATATAGTTGTATCTTGGAGCCGG
>JASHXZ010000586.1 GCA_030043285.1 Xanthobacteraceae bacterium
CCTCGACGGCACTCCTGCGACGAAAACAAAGCGTTGAGTCCCGCGCCCCCTCCACCACGCTGCTCCTGATCAGCGGCCCAGCCATTTCCTGGCGCGGGTCCAAAGTCCGAGGCCCAGATGCGGTAAGCGGCTTTCGAGCGAACGCTGTTCAAGCTGGGCCACGGCGCGCTGCAGCATGGGAAAGCCGGCAAGCAGCCGCTGGAAGAGAGTCTCAGCCGAGCCTCCGTGCAGGATCGTTTCGCAATACTCCGGCAGTTGGTAACCAAAATCTGCGTACCGCCGGAGCGCCGCCGGACCGCCGCAGCTTTGCAGCGCCATCGCGAAGATCAACTTGAACTGATCCGGCCAGTTGGCGAAGATTTCGGCAGCCGATCTCGGGTCGGACGCTTTCTCGTTCACCACGCCTTGATTGAAAACGACGGCGAGATACTCGTCCGAGCATTCCGCGGGCGCTACCGCGGGCTGCCAATCGAGATTGCGCTGGATATCGGAGTCCTCGGCGCTTTGTTTCAGGCGCGATCCTGCAGGGCGCCATGCGACATGCGTCCTGTACGCGTGACAGCCGGCAACCAGATGCTCAAAGCAGAGACGAAAGTATTGCGGGTCTGACGTGAGTTTTTCGTATCGGAACAGCTGCCGCTCGTGGAGATTGTTGAAATTCCACATGTCCTCGCTGATGGTCGCATGGCAGAGGCTGAAGAATGTCGCAACGTAAAAGTCGCAATCGCGCAGGCGATCCGCTTCGGCGGCATCGATCTTATCGATTGAGTAGAATCGGAAAATCCGAAACACCTCGGCAACCGTCAGCGGGTCGCTTGATTGAACGTGCTGTGCTTCACGATGGAGAAGCGAATTGACGCGCGTGATCGGGTGCCGGCACATCGCGGCAAATCCGCCATGGACGGCGTCGATTTCGGGTTTGATGCTGCTGCTCACAAAGCCGTGCACTGCGCCAAAATATTTACAGCCGTCGGCAAGCAGATAAAGTCGACTGAGCTCCTGCGCGAAACAATGGGGTTCATGGCGCGACGGCTCATGATGCGCCGCAGAGATCGACCGCGCACCATGGAAGCAGGCGAGACCTGGATGGAGACTCAGCACGCGGGCCAACCAGAGGCTGGCAGTGCTCCCGACCGTGGAAATATAGAACATATGCAGACCCGTTTCACGCGGCAGGCGCGGCGAGAGAGCGAGCGCAAGCAAATCGATGAAGCCCCGGAAACAGACTATTGGTTGGGCGAAGTTCGCGCTCGTTAAGAAGCGTTAATGTTCGGGATCGGCTTAATGAATTGCAGGTAAAATCCGCGTAACGAGCGGACGTTATGGTCGAGAGCCTGATTGGCGGATTGGGCAAGTGCTGCCGCTCGGCAAGCTGCGTGAGAGTGAACGTGCACTTTCTATAGGCAACGCTGCGTCAACCCGCTGTCAAACCAGCATCAGAAACGTTCTTCTTTCAAATCAGCCGTTTAGGGGGGTGCCGGATCAATCGAAGCATTTGGACGAGGTTTTCGCCGCAATTGAGCAACGCGGCAAAACCGTCGGCGGATTGGTTGAAACGGGTCATTTCGACGCTCGGGCGTCATTTTCGACGCGGCTCCGCGCGGCCGATTGGCGTTGCCAGTACTGTCCGTTTTGCGGCATTGCCCGGCGCCGCATGCGTCCGCGCGGCGGCGTAGGAAGCCTGCTATCCCGACTGGCCGGTGACTAGGATCAGGTTCACTGCGGGCGGACGTCCGACATGCTGGCGCGCGTGCTGGCGACGACCATGTCGCGCGGGCTCGGCCAAGTCGGTAGAGAAGCGTGCCGGCGCCGGGAGCAAGCGTGGCCCTGGTCGGCAAGGCATCCAAACTGACATCAGAAATCGGGTGGCGAGAAGACTCTGGGCCAGCCATTCTGTTGCGCAGCAAACGCGACGGAGGTGACCATGAATTTTCGTATCCGCGGCCTCGAGGCCCGCCAGTTCGATCATCTTTTTACGCTCTCCGATGCCGAGCTTGCCCAGCATGGCGCCGTCCGGCGGATCGCCGATGCGCCGCGTCCCTGTCGCATCAGTCTGAGTGACGCAAATCCCGGGGACGAGCTCATCCTGGTCAACTACGAGCATCATGCCGTCGCCTCGCCATACCGAATGCGGTTCGCCATCTACATTCGCCGCGGCGAAGAAACCTTCGATGCCATCGGCGAGGTGCCGGATCAGCTTCGCAAACGCACGCTCGCGGTGCGGGGTTTTGATGCTTGCGGAATGATGACGGGCTGGGAGATCGTCGAGGGCGCCGACGTCGAGGCGTCGATCGAGCGCCAATTCGCGAATGGGGACGCAGAGTACCTGCACATTCATTTTGCCGCTCCCGGGTGCTTCGCTGCACGGGTCGATCGCGTCGCACTTTGATCCCTTGCCATCCGCGCAGCGTGGACAGGCGCTGATCTTGAAAAACCAACCTGGCTTGACCTAGCTTAACTTGCCTTGACCCGACGCAGGTTATGGCAGTAGCTTGCAACCGACGCTCGGGACGGATAGGGGATCATCATCATGGTTCGATTTATCCCGCTTCAGTGGTCTGCGGCTGCGGTGCTTGCGGCGGCCATAATCGCGTCGACGACCGCGCCCGGGTGGGCGTTCACTCAGCAAATGCTGCAGCCCGGACAGAGCGGCAACTATAACTTCAATTATTCCGGTCCGGACAATCAGGCCGCCACCAGCCAGACCACGCCCACTGATCCGAATAGTCCGGGGCTCCACTTCAACATTGAACAGGGCCAGATGGGGCCATTCGGCGGTTTTCAAGGCGGCGATCGCTCCTTTGGCAATGGCGGCGATCCGACAAATCCGAACTTCTATATCCAGCCCCGCGGCAACGGGAACTGAATCTCGGCTCTATGTGACCGCCGGTGAAGCTCGGCGAGCCCGACCGGCTAATAGCTCAGGACAATCCAGCGACGCCAGCCGCGGTGTCGGTATGCTCCTAAAAGAAAATCATTCTTCCTTGGTTGTATTTGAAAACGTGCACCCAGTCTTCTTTTATGGTTTTTCCTGTTCTTTTTGCTTGAACGGTTGATGTCCCGATGACGATCACGGTGTCGCCTTGCTCGATCATTTGACGCGGCGCGAAGCCGGGAAGCGTGACGTGGCGCATTTGCGCGAGATGGCGGTTTGCTTTGACCTAAGCGGTCAGGCGTCGTGGGCCGGATAGCCGAGGGGTTGGGACGCCCTCATCGTTGATCTCGATCTGGAACATCTCGGACAAACCCGCTCTGCCGGTCGACGTCAGTTGAAGCGCGCGGCTGCCCGACACGGATTTGAGCCATTCGAGCTCCAACAGACGATCCAGAATCCGGGCACCGACGAGACCCTTGAGGTGATAACGGCGTTCGCTCCAGTCGAGACAAGGCTGGCAGAAAATCCGCCGCGTCCGCGGTCGAAGATCAACGCCGAACGCGGCAAGGAAACGTTCGCCCGAAGGCGTGACTTCACCGCCTTGATCGGTGAGGATGACGTGCCCCATGGTCACAAGGGCGTCGGTAACTGCGACGCCTATTCGGCCGGCCAGGTGATCGTAACAACTTCGGGCAAAATGGAGCGCATCGTCGTTTGCTGACCGCGGCTGACGGCGCGGCGGCACCTCGATGGCGGCGACGACCTTGATACTTTCCAGCATCGTCGCGACCAGCGGCGAGGCGATCCGATAATAGCTAAAGCGGCGCACGCGCGTGACAGTCAAAAGCCGCGCGGCAACGAGCTTGCTCAAGTGGCCGCTCGCGGTCGCGCGCGAGACGTTGGCGCAGTACGCAAGCTCGGTGGCCGTGAGCGACTGACCGCCCATCAGAGCATTGAGCATCGTGGCTCGCGCAGTGTCACCCACGAGAGCGGCCACTTCGACGAGATTTGCCGCCGCGACCATCCTTAAATCTATCGCCGATACGGCGGCACATCAATCGGCGCCAGTTTGGCATCGGCCGAACTGTCCGCGCGGGACAATCGCGAACCCGGCGGCAACAATGCGGGTTGGTCCTAGTCCAGCGAGGATGCTCTCGGCTGGCATGGAGGA
This sequence comes from Xanthobacteraceae bacterium, assembly GCA_030043285.1. Classification (GTDB taxonomy): domain Bacteria; phylum Pseudomonadota; class Alphaproteobacteria; order Rhizobiales; family Xanthobacteraceae; genus BOG-931. Next base: position 4,047 of record JASHXZ010000586.1, read on the forward strand.
TGTGATGGTCGCTTATTGGGTCGCACGCTCGAAAGTCAACAATCCGGATCAGTACAAGAAGTACACAGAGCTCGTACCGGACATCCTGCAAAAGTTCGGCGGCAAGGTTTTAGCCCGCGGCGGCAAATTCAAGATCCTCGAGGGCCCTGAGAAATTCCGCCGCTTCGTCGTGATCGAGTTCCCGAATTTCGAGCAAGCAGTCGCCTGCTACGAATCGCCCGAGTACCTCGCAGCCGTCGCGCACCGCCAGAAAGACGGTGCAAGCGAGTTGGAGATCGCCATCGTCGAAAGCATCTGAGAGCACCAACACAAAACGTCATGTTGATCGGCATCCTTCATTCCGAGCCCGCAAGTATCATTGCTGCCGTGGTTTGCAGTCTGATCGTCGCCGGCCTCCTGAAGGGGACAATCGGGGTCGGCATGCCGGTCGTCGCGCTGCCGCTGCTGTCGCTGTTCATCGACATCAAATCTGCGACCATGCTGCTGAGCGTGCCTTTGATCTTCAGCAACTTGCCGCAGGCGCTGGAGGGCGGCAAGACCGGACGGCGCCTCATGCAATTGACGCCGGTTTTTCTTGGGCTCATTCCCGGCCTTTTTCTCGGTGTTCGAGTCCTGTTAGCGCTCGATGCGAACGTTGCAAGGATTATCGCAGGCCTGGTGCTTATGGGTGTCGCCGGCGTCACGCTGCTCGCGCCGAAACTGCGGATTCAGTCGCGCTGGGTTTTACCGACCGGCATCACATTCGGATTTTTCGGCGGGATTATGGGCGGCACCGCAGCGATGGCGGGACCGCTTGTTTTCATATTTCTGCTGGCGAAGGGACTGCGCGGAATGGCGTTCACAAAGGAAGCATCGCTGTATCTCGTCGTTTCCTCCGGCTTGCTGGCCATTCTTCTGACGGCCAGCCGCGAGTTCGATTGGCTTGACGTTGCCGTCTCGACCGCTGCGACGCTGCCGGTCGTGCTCGGCATGTACGTCGGACAACATATGCGCGATAAAATTGCGCCTGAGACATTCAAGAAGCTGGTGTTGATCGCCGTCATTGCCGCGGGCGCCGAGTTGCTGCGGCATGGTATCTTCAGTTAACGGACTTGAGTTAACAGACTTGCCGGGCCGCTGTGGGGTGCCGCCGCAACGTCGCGATGTTGCGGCGGACGCCGTAACTTGACGTTATTGCTTTTGCGCCGCGGCCTGCAGCGCCTTCCAGTCGAATTTTTGCGCGAGCGGCAGCGCGTCGTCCTCGGTCAGGCCGTTGTAGGAAACGCTGAACAGCGCATTGGGACCGAGCGCGACCATGATCGCGCCGGACTTTTGTGAAATGTTGAATGTCTTGGTCACCGACAGGCCGTTGATCGTCGACGTGATCATGTGCCCGTCGCTGGTCTGGATGTTCATTGCCGACTGGGTCGCCGCCAACGCGCCCGCTGCAGCCGCTCCGATGATGACCGAGGCGTGCAACTGCGCGCCGCCGTGCTGATAATCGCGGGTGGCGGTGGTCATGCTGGCGTTGGGCATCTCCATCGTCATGCCGTCGGGTTTTTTGCCCTGCCAGCCGTCCAGATCGACCAGCAGCGGAAGAAAGCGCTGAAACGCCTGATCGGCATACGATGGCGAAGCCCGCAACAGCCAGGCAGCAGGTAACGCGCCGAATACCAGCGCGACAGCGCGACGACGACTGATCATGTGTTCCCCCCGTCCCATGTTGCAGATGGCGGTAATGGCTTGCCGGCCGATAATACCGTGGCGGCGGGTTGGTTTGCCAGCGCCTTGCGGCGGCCGCGGCGGCCTTTCCTGGACGCATAATCGAAGCGGAGCGGGCCGCAGGCAATCGATCGCGCCGACCGCCGCAGCCTCACGGCTGCCCGACGGGAATCTCGATTCTGCAGTTCACGCCTTCTTTCGCGAACACGAGATCGACCGTGCCGCCGAGTTCGTGAGGTATAAGATTGCAGATCAGATTGGTGCCGTAGCCGGCTGGATGCTCGGAGGCGACCGACGGACCGCCACGCTCGCGCCAGACCAGGATCAGGTTTGTTGCGGCTCCATTGGGCTTGAGGTCCCAACTCACCGATACTTGGCCGCCCCAGATCGACAGCGCGCCGTACTTCGCTGCGTTCGTGGCGAGTTCATGCAGCACTCTGGTAACCGCCTGGGTTTCGGCGGCGGCGAGCATGACGTTGGTCCCGCTGATCCTCACATTTGGGCCCGCGTAGGGTGCAAGCTGGCTGCGGACAAGGGCGTCGAGCCCAACGCTCCCCCAACGGTTTTCGCTCAGCAGGGTGTGAGCGGCCGCCATGGATTGGATGCGCCCGTCCAGCGATCCAAGAAACTCGTCGATTGAGTGGCTGCCTTGGCGCGTAAAACCCGCCACCACCGCGACCTGCGCCAGGATGTTCTTGACCCTGTGATCGAGCTCGGCGATCAGCAACTTCTGGGCCTGATCGGAGCGCCTGTAGAGAAGCAGCGTCTCCGTGAGCAGCGCAAACAATAACGCGGACCCGGCGAGCAACCCATAGATCCGGGCCAGGTACCAGCCTTCGGTATACATCAGGTCGGTAAACCATGAGCCTTCCAGCAAGAGCGGAAACCACGCAGGCAACGTCACCAGCAGCCATTCATCAAGGATCGTGCGCCTGCGAACGAACAACACCATGAACGCTATCACGTTCAGTACCGCGCGAGCGGCGCTGATCTGTATCGCCAACGATGTCCGATGGCCGCTTTGGTGGAGGAGGGGCAGATAGGCAAGCCCTGAGATCGCGAACCACGTCAGTGCGGCTGTCGCCAGGACAACGCATGTGACAGTGACGCCAATGTCAGCTCTGATCGATTGGATAGGCCGGTCGATGGCGGCGTCCGCGTCTTTTGACAGCGCGTAGACAATGACCGTTGCCGGAAACAGGATGGTCCAAAAATTGAACAGCCAGCTCAGGCTGTCCATCCCCTCGCCAATCAAGTTGTCCGAGCCATAAATTCCCGGGAAGGCGAGCACATGCAGGAACGCAAACAATCCGTTGAAGACAAACCCGCCTGCCAACACCAGCAGAGCGCGCTGGGGGTATACCGAGTATTGGGCAAACAGAAATGCGGCGGTGAGGAGGTTGGCCAGGCAGATGGTAGTTTCAACGATCGGGATAAAAGAGTGGATGCGCGGAACCTGATTATGCACAAGCGGCATCGAGGCGGCGACAATAACGACCAGGACGATCAAAGCGCCGATCGCGATTTTGTGCTGCCGGCTGGTCGCCGGAATCGCGGCGATTACGATTGAAAGATCGTGATGAGAGCTGGCGCCTTTGTCACCAATGGAAATGTTCTGCAACATAAGCTCCTCAGCGCGAATGCTCGATCAGGCTGTGGACGCGAATTTGTGAACGCTCCATGCGCCTGTGCGGAGTCTTTAGACAAGCCCGCGCTGACGCCAACGGCGAAAATTACCGTTTATCAGATTGTCGCTGCTGCGTCCGGGGTAGGTTTCGATCCATTGGTATTGACCTATACCGCGGCGGCGACGATTGGGCTGGCGCGACGAGCCTTAACCTTACCGATTGCCGAGCGCAACCCTGAGTCATCGACATGATTTTGGCCGCACGGGGCGGGTGTCCCTTAATTCGGCTAGCCGCCGAGACCAGGGTGCGTCTGCAACAGCGCCTGCTTGGCCGAATTGTAACGGCCGCGGCACGTTCGTAAGATGCAGCCGGTCGAGCGCTGTGCCGGATGGCGCTGCAGCGACGAAGGGGCGGCGACTAAGGGGAAGACGTTTCGATGCGCCTGAGTGCGGCCCGCTTTGTTTTGTCGGCTGTGGCGATTTTGGCGTCAGCGCTCGCTGCTGCGTCGCTGCGCGCGACGGCGCAGGAAGCCTCCTATCCCGATCGGCCGGTGACCATGGTGGTGACGTTCACCGCGGGCGGGGCGTCCGATGTGCTGGCGCGCGCGGTGGCGGCTGCCATGTCGCGCGGGCTCGGCAAGGCGGTGGCGGTGGAGAATCGCGCCGGCGCCGGCGGCCAGATCGGCGCCGAGTCGGTGGCGCATGCGGCGCCGGACGGTTACACGATCCTGTTCGGCACCAACGGCACGCTCGGCATCGGGCCGGCGCTATACAAAAACCTGCGTTACGATCCGGCGCGCGATCTCGTGCCGATCGGCATCCTGCACAAGCTGCCGCTGATGCTGATCGTCAATCCATCGGTGCCGGCCAAGAATCTGCGCGAACTGATCGCCTATGCGCGCGCCAATCCGGGCAAGCTTACGTTTGCCTCGGCCGGCGTCGGCACCGCCTCGCATCTCGCCGGTGAGCTTTTCAAGGAACAAGCGGGCATCGATATCCTGCACGTTCCCTACAAAGGCGATGGCGCCACCTTCCCGGACCTGCTGGCCGGCCGCGTCTCGATGATGATGGAAACCATGACGACCGCGCTGCCAATGGTGAAGAGCGGCGGCATGCGGGCGATCGGCGTCACCGTGAAGGAACGCTCGCCGTCGGCGCCCGACATTCCGACCTTGGCTGAGTCCGGCCTGCCGGATTTCGATGTCAGCGCCTGGACCGGCCTGTTCGCGCCGGCCGGCACGCCGCGCGCCATCATCGCACGGCTCAACGCCGAGACCGTGAACATCACCCATGACAGGAGCTATGTGAGCCTCATCCAATCGATGGGCACCGACGTGGCGAGCTCGAGCCCGGAGGCATTCGGCAAATTCGTCCGTGATGACGTGGCGCGCTGGACCGAAGTCATCCAGCGCGCCGGCATCCCGCAGATCAACTGAAGCAAGATGTGGTCATATCAGACGCTCTTTGCACTGACCTAGGTCCGTCACCCTGAAGGTGCGAGCGAAGCGAGTCTCGAAGGATGACGGTCAACATTCTCACGCCTAAAGTACGGAGAACGCCATGCGTTACGAATCCATCACGGTCGAGCCGGCATCGCCGCACATCGGCGCCGAGATCGGCAATATCGATCTCACAAAACCGCTGCCGAACAAGCAGGTCGAGGAGTTGCACCGCGCGTTCACGCAGTATCAGGTGATCTTCTTCCGCGACCAGAAGATCGGCTTCGACGACCAGATCAGACTCGGCCGCTATTTTGGCTCGATCGGCAAGCATGTCGGCGGCGCCACTATCAGCAAGACCACCGACAATCCCTATGTGCGGAAGTTTCATTACGACGAAACCTCGACGCAGATTTCCGGCGAGAATTTTCACTCCGATCAGCCGTGCGGGGCGATCCCGCCGCTTGGCAGCATTCTTTACAATCACACGGTGCCGCCCGACGGCGGCGGCGACACCATGTTCGCCAGCATGTATTCCGCCTACGACGCGTTGTCGCCGCGCATGCAGTCGTATCTGTCGGGTCTCACCGCCACCCAGGACGGCAGGCGCGTGTTCGGACCGACCGCGCCGGTCGCGGTGCACCCGGTCATCATCAAGCATCCGGTTACGGCCAAGAAGGTGATTTACGTCAACACCGACTTCACCGCGAAGATCAACGAACTGCCGGCGCTCGAGGGCGAGCGGGTGCTGCGCTTCTTGATCGATCACTGCAACAAGCCGGAATGGACCTGCCGTTTCCGCTGGACGCCGCATTCGATCGCGTTCTGGGACAATCGCTGCACGCACCACAAGGCGATCTGGGATTATTGGCCGAACGTGCGCTCCGGCTATCGCATCCAGATCGAGGGCACCGGCGCGCCGGAAGCGGGGTGATGCGCTTCAGTCCAGGACGATAACCGTTATCCTCATCCTGAGGTGCGAGCGAAGCGAGCCTCGAAGGATGCAGGCCCCGGCGCCTCGGCCTGCATCCTTCGAGGCTCGCGCTGCGCGCGAGCACCTCAGGATGAGGGCCACCATTGAGTGCGGCTGATATCAGCTCTCGGGTATCACCGGCGGTGTCTTTAATTACTTGCCGGACGCCGCCGGCGGCGCAGCCGCGGCGGGAGGCGCCGAGCCGCCGGGCTTCGGCAGATTGCTGTAAACGTCGGGCGGCACCACCACCATGACGGCTTCCTTGGGCGTCTGGTTCGGACCGTAAGGCCCGCCGACCTGATGCGATACCGGCGGCAAGCTTTTCAGATAGGCGGCGATCGCCAGCGCGTCGGATTTTGTCAGATTGGCATAAGCATGCCACGGCATGACCGGGGCAAGCGTGCGTCCGTCGGGTACCTTTCCGGTCGTCATCGCGGCCACGATCTGTTGCTCGGTCCAGCTGCCCAATCCGGTCTTGACGTCCGGCGTCAGGTTCGGTCCGACGAAAACGCCCATTCCGGGAATCGCGAAACCGACATCGGAGCCGCCGAGAAACCTGCTCATGTCCGGCTTGCCGAAGAAACTGCCGGGCGTGTGACAATCGGTGCAGCTGCCGAAGGTGACGAGATATTTGCCCCGCGCCAGTTCGGCATGGGCGGATCGTGTCGGCGCGCCATGCTTGATGGCGGCGTTGGCACCGGGCGTCAGCGCGAGGCAGGCGCCGGCGCAGAGTGCGGCGATCAAAACTTCAGCGGTACGGCGCGCTTTCATGGTGCTCCCGTGGAATCGATGGACCGACGCCCCACTGTGGCGTTGACGGCTTAGGGCGTCAATCGCCGATCCTCTCGTAGCTTCGGCATGGCGCCGGCTCGGCCCCAAAGTGCGTGGGCAAATCCTCAGCGGGCCTTGCGCGTGATCGCGGCTATTGTGACAATCAATGCGCGCGGCGCAGAAGCCTTCAGCGCTGAGAGCGGCGGCGCGCGCGCTTCTAGCGATGCGGTTCGGCAATGATCCTTTTTCTCACCACCCGTTCGCTGTGGCATTCCGGCCTGCTCGTCG
>JASHXZ010000587.1 GCA_030043285.1 Xanthobacteraceae bacterium
ATTCTCGCCCGCCAGGAAGCGGGCGTGGTGGCGCCGCTGCCCGAAGCTTACGCCCGTCTTGAGCGCGAGCATGCCGGCCAGCGCGTCGAAATGCTCTCGCTCAGCGATCGCCGCTCGCTCGAAATCGCGATGGCGTTGTGCTCGCGTCCCGACGTGCTGTTGCTCGACGAGCCTGCGGCGGGGCTTGCCCGCAACGAAGCCGGCGCCTTGGCCAAGACATTGCGTGCGCTGCGCGACCACGCCGGTTGCGCGATCGTCTGCGTCGAGCACGATATGGAAATCGTGCGCGATCTGGCGGATCGTGTCATCTGTCTGCACCACGGTAAGGTCATCAGTGAAGGAACGATGGACCAGGTTTCCGCCAATGCCGAAGTGCGCCGCGCTTATCTGGGGCTGGTCTGACGATGTTGTTCGCGGTGCACGAGGTCGGCGGCGGATATGGGGCGATCCATATCGTTAAAAACGTATCGTTCGAACTCGGTGCCGGCGAAACACTCGCAGTACTCGGCCGCAATGGCATGGGCAAGACCACGCTGCTGCGAACTCTGGTCGGATTGGCCGACCGCTTTACCGGCGAGATCAAGGTTGACGGCAAACCGCTTCCGGCTCGCAGCCCCCGCGCGTTGGCGCAATTGGGCATTACTTATGTTCCCGATGACCGCGGCGTGTTCCCGCGCCTTACCGTCGCCGAAAACATCGAACTCGCGCGCCTTTCCGCCTACCGGCAAAACGACCGCGACGTCTATGCGCTGTTTCCCGATCTCAAGCTTCGCGCCGACCAGCCCGCGGGCACGCTTTCGGGCGGCCAACAACAGCAGCTCGCTATCGCCCGGGCGCTGGCGACGGAACCGCGCCTCTTGATCATCGACGAACTATCGCAGGGCCTGCAACCCTCGATCGTGCAAGCGCTCGCTGATGCGCTCAGCAACGTAACCGGCAATGGCGGGTTGGCGTTGATATTGGTCGATCAGAACCCGCATCTTGCCATGCGCATCTGCGAACGGGTGATGGTGATGCAGCGGGGCGAAGTGGTGGCCGCCGGCGCCTCGGCGACGCTCGGCGCCGACGAGGGCTTTCTCGATTTGCTGATCGTCTAGCGGGCGACGGCTTCGATCTGCGCCATGGCGCGTGGCCACGCCCGGATGTTTTTAGACGCCGAGATGACGGTGCAACATATCGGGCCGTTCGTGTACCGCGGCGGCGGTCAGGCTATCGACGATATGGCCGTTGTTGAGGATGTAGACGCGGTTGGCCAGCGTCATTGCGGCGGACACGTTCTGCTCGACGATCAGGATCGTCTGGCCGGCCTCGGCGAGTTTACGGCACGTGGCCAATAGATCGCGAACGATGATTGGCGCTAGCCCCTCGAACGGTTCGTCGAGCAGCAAGATCTTGGGCTCGCGCACGAGCGCCCGCGCAATCGCCAGCATTTGTTGTTCGCCCCCGGATAGATGGGTGCCGCGGCTCAGCCGCCGCTCTTTCAATCGGGGGAACATCGCGTAAATACGGTCGAGCGGCCAACGGTTCGGAGCGCTCAGTCCGGCGAGAATGAGATTTTCTTCGACGTTGAGACTGCCGAAAATGCGCCGTTCTTCATGGACAAGCTGCATCCCCGCTTGCGCGATGGTGTGGCTTTTTTTGCCGGCTATTTCGGTTCCGTCGAACACAATCGAGCCGGCGCGTGGAGCAACCACGCCCATCAGGCTCTTCAGTGTAGTGCTTTTGCCGGCGCCATTGCGGCCGAGCAACGCCACCACTTCGTTGCGCTCGACCTTGAGTGTCACGTCGAACAGGATATGGGAGTCGCCGTAATACGTGTTGAGTCCGTTGACTTCGAGCAAGCTCATGCCGCGACCACTCCGCCGAGATAGGCTTCCTGCACGGCTGCATTGCCCTTGATCTGCTCGGGCGTGCCTTCGACCAGCACGCGTCCCTCCTGCAGAACGGTGATACGCTCTACCAAATTAAACAGCGAATCCATGTCGTGATCGATCACGACCATAGTGCGGCCCCGGGCGATCGATTTCAGCAGCTTGACCGTTTCGACGCGTTCGCTTGGGCTCATGCCCGCGAGCGGTTCGTCGAGTAAAAGGAGGCTCGGCGAACTCGCCAGCGCCAGCCCGATTTCCAGCCGCCGCTTTTCACCGTAAGCAAGTGCCGAAACCGGTACGTCGGCGCGTGCGGCCAGATTGATAAGTTCGAGCGTGTGCTCGACCTGCTCGGTTAGGCCCGGAATTTTCGACAGCCGCCGCATCAGGTCGAGCCGGAATTTTCCGCGCCGTTCGGCCAATGCTGAGATCGTCAGATTCTGGCGGACCGTCAGCCGGGTAAACAGCTGGTTGACCTGATAGCTCTTGGTCAAGCCGAGCTGGCACACGTCGGTCACGCTCTTACCGGTAATATCGTGGCCTTCGAATACGATCTTGCCGGAGGTGGGCGGCACCTCGCAGGTCAGCATCCTGAAGAAGGTGGTCTTGCCGGCTCCGTTGGGACCAATGATACCGCGCAGCTCGCCGCTCCGCACAGAGAAATTGATGTCGGCGTTGGCGACGAGGCCGTCGTAGTGCTTGGTCAAGCCGATTGCTTCCAGGATCGGACCGGAAAATCCGTCGGTTTCGCGCGCGCGGCTCGGCATCGGCGCCGCGCGGGTTTCGTCAACCGTCCCGCTTCGCGCGCCCGCGGCGCCCAGACTGGCAGCCGGGGCGACCTCCCTCGACGCGATCTCAGCCGCGC
>JASHXZ010000588.1 GCA_030043285.1 Xanthobacteraceae bacterium
CAGAGGGTCGTGGGCGCCGTCGTTGCCGCGCTCATCGTCGTGCTTTTTGCGGCGTACATTCTCGTCGCAGTCATTCGCACAGGCAGCCACGATCCGATGGAAAACTCCATCGGCACGATCACCAACGATGCGCTGCCGCTTCCTGTTACGCCGAGCTTTTCTTTGGTTCGTTTGCCGGCACGCGCAGCGCGGATTGGTACAGCATCATCCGCCATTTGATCGGCGCGGACGTGCGGGGGGTCGCGCCTTCGGCTCGTCCCTCCACTGCCGCCTGTTTGCCGTGTCACCGCCCGGCGGAGATCGTCACCAGGGGGATCTGCGGGATCGAGCGCGATTCCACCAGGGCGGAGAAGATCATGAGAAAAAGGAAATCGAGCTTGGAGCCTAGATCGTCATTCTCGATCCAGAACCAATGCTGCTGGTAATACACCGCGGAAAAGGCATCGTCCGGCGGTCCGTCAGCGACATGAATGTGAATGAGCGGCGGCGAATTGGGGTCCGCGGCGAACGCGGGGACGCCGGTGGCACGGCCATCGGCCACTTCGCCTTCAGGCACGTCGACGCCGGCGGCAAATTCTTCCAAGACCTCCTGCAGCGACCGCGGATCGACAGCGATCTCCTCCGGTGTGTGCCGCGGGCCGCCGGTCACCTTGAACTCGTCGTGCCGGGGATTGAGCCCGAGCAGCGATTTCACAAGGCGGATATCGCGCTCTGCGGCCGCGCTGACGTGCCGACGAAAGTACAAGGTCGTCACCAGAGGCCCGCTTTCGCCTGCCCCCGTCGCACCGGAGGACCTGCCTGCGGCGCCGAGCGTGGTGCTGGACGATTCACCGTCGCCCCGCGTCGTCCGTGCTGCGATCGCTCCGACCTGCTGCAGGCGGTGGATCGCCGCGAGCAACTTGGGGAATCGCGGATCTTCAGGATGGGCGCGAGTTGCGGTGAGCGAATAATTGTAGACGTCGTTCATGGCCTTGACGGTGCGCGCCATGATGAAGTCGGAGGGGTAGCCGGCATCGATCATGGCAAAAATCGTCGCCTGCGGGACCGGGCGCAGCAATAGATCGACGAGAGCCTGGCCGGTGATCGGCGTGTAGGAGATCGTCGGCCGGTCGGTATAGCGGCCTTCGGCCCGGATCAAACCAAAATCCTGGGTGCCGGACACGTTTGTCAGTTCGTGGTCGAAGAACTGCGCTTCGGCCCGTGTGCGGGCCTCTATTTCCTGCTGGCTGACAACCGACGGCACGTCGAGAAAAACCGGCGGATCGAAATAGCGATACTTGACGATGTTGAGGAGCTGCAACTCCTTCCAGGAGTTGCCCATGGCGCTGGAATAATCGGTGCGATCGCGCTTGATCGTTGCCGGGCCGATGCTGCTGCAGCCGGCCAGCGCCAGCATAAATGCCAACGCGCAAACCCATTGCGCCCGCGCGCGCATGCATTGCCTCCCGCGAGTCGCTTGCGCAAGCGTAGGCACGCGTTTGCACGCGAATCAATAATGCCGGGGGATCAATCGGACGTAGGCTGTGCACAAAGGACACCGGCCAGCAGGAGCCGCTCGCGCGCCCTGCACGAAACGCAGGCGCTCGAATTCCTGCGGCCGGTGTTTGCCGTGCGGGCGCGCTCTAGCTGTGAGCGCGCCGCGTCGAGGAAGCGCGTGATGTCAGGGTCGCCTCACCAACCCCAACCGCCCCAACCGCCATTACCCCAGTTGCCGCAATCCCAACTGCCACCCCAACCCCAACCGCCATTCCAGCCGCCCCAACCTGGTGCGTAGCAGGAGGCGTAATCGTACAAGGGCCAGCCTCCGCCCCAACCGCCATAAGCAGCGTAAAGGCCGATCCCCGTACCTAGGAAGGGCCGACGGAAGGCCCACCCGCGGCCCCAGCCTCCGCCCCACCCGCGGCCCCAGCCGCCCCCCCAGCCACCTCGGCCGATCCATGCAGCGCGGCCAAATCCAGGTCCGCCAACGAACCCGCCGCGGCCAAAGCCAGGTCCTGCGGCAACGCCGCCGAAACCCGGTCTACCAGCGAAGCCGCCACCCATTCCGCCGCCGCCGAATCCCGGTCTACCAGCGAAGCCGCCGCCCATTCCACCGCCGCCGAAACCACCGCCCATGCCGCCGCCACGCATCCCTCCGCCCCCGAAGCCGCCTCCGCCGCCGCCGCCGAATCCACCTCCTCTGCCGCCACCCGGACCGCGTGCCATCGCGCCGCTAGCTGAAGCGGTGGCCACCACGGCCGCCGCAGCAATTGCGAGTATTGTCTTGCGCATGAAGTCCTCCTTCGGGCGTTACAGACAAACGCCTTGTCAGGCCTAACGCGTTCGCAGCCGTTCGCTGTCCGCTGATCCGGAATTCGATTGAAAAAGCGAAAAACAGGACAAATAACAAACAATCGAAGCCGCGCCGGGCGGGCGACGCGATAGTCGCCTTCCTCTCCCCGCTTGCGCGTCGTGCGGCGGGGAGAGGATCGGATGATGGGTGCTTACGCCTACGCCGCTTCGAGCGGCCGGCCGTCGCGTTCGCGCAGCGCCCGGAACACCGCCTCGGCGGTGAGCGGCAGTTCGGTGAGCCGGATGCCGATCGCGTCGTCGATGGCGTTGGCGATCGCCGGCGACAGCGGCAGCGTCGAGGATTCGCCGACGCCCTTGGCGCCGAATGGCGCGTTGTGCTGATAGGCGTCGATCGCCTCGTTGATCATGAGCGCCGGCAGGTCGCCGATGCCGGTGATCTTGTAGTCGGCGAGCGACGCGTTGGTCACCTGGCCGCCGTCGAGGTTCATCTTTTCCGACAGCGTGAAGCCGAGCTGCACCAGGGCGGCGCCGGAAATCTGCGTCTCGACGATGCGCGGATTGACCTTGGTGCCGCAGTCGACGGCATTGACCATCTTGAGCACGCGGAGCCGCCCGGTCTCGGTGTCGATTTCGATCTCGGCGCCGGCGCCGGACACCATCCAGAACGGCGTGATCTGCGGCGACAGGCCGGTGTCGTGATCGGGCTCGACGTGTTCGGGCCGATAGCTGCCGGTGCCGACGATGTTGCCGGCCTTCATGCCGTATTTCTTGATGAACAGGCCGGAGATCGGCGTGTTGCTGCCTTCCGGCTCGCCGACTTCGCGGCGCAGCGCTTCGATCTTGTTGCGGGCATCTTCCGACGCGAGCCGCACCGCATGGCCCATGTGGAACATCGAGCGCGAGCCGAGCGTGCCCATGTCGTAGGGCGTCACGTCGGTGTCGCGCGCCACCACCCGGACCTGCTCGGCCGGGATATTGAGCACCTCGCCGACGATCTGCGCCATGCCGGTGTCGGAGCCTTGGCCCATGTCGACGGTGGAGATGTAAAGCGTCGGGCTGCCGTCGGCGCCGATATTGATGATGGCGACCGAGGTGGTCGGCGACACGCAGGCTTTGAGCGCGATGGCGAGGCCGCGGCCGCGCCGGATCGTACCGCTGCCGCGGTCGAGCGGTTCCTTCCAGCGCAGCCGGTCGGCGACATGCTCCAAAATGGCTTCGAGCGGCGCGTCTTTCAGGATCGTGCCGGTCGCCTGCGGGCGGCCGTCGCGCAGCACGTTCTTCTTGCGAAATTCGACCGGATCGATCTTGAGCGCGCGCGCGATCATGTCGGTGTCGCTCTCGTACGCGAAGGTGAGCTGCGGCATGCCGAAGCCGCGCAGCGCGCCGGCCGGCGTCATGTTGGTGTACATCGCGTAGGAATCGATCCAGAC
>JASHXZ010000589.1 GCA_030043285.1 Xanthobacteraceae bacterium
TGTCGCACTCCCAGACTGTATTGAGCGCTGTCTTCAACTGGACCACCACGCTCACGGCGGCAAACAGCAGCGTACCGATCCCGAAAATCGTCGCCAGCAGCCCCTGATACGGATGATCGGCGCCGTTGAGCATCGCTTGCAGCGCCTGTGCACCGGAATCGCCGAGCAGCTTGCCGACTTGGCCGCTGATCTCGCCGCGCTCCGCGTCGGCTCCGAACACCATGCCGGCGATCACGCTGGCGATCAGCATCAGCGGTCCGAACGAGAAGATCGAGTAATACGCAAGCGCGGCGCCGAACGTCGAACACTTGTGATTGGACCAATTGCTAAAGGTTTCTTTCAGCACGGGCGAAGGCTCCAGTGGCTGCCATAGGATCTTAATCGCCGGCGTTTGCCGCGAGTTCCGCATGGCACGGAGGCGGCGCTGCGTCGTCCCATCCGGGGATTCGCGCATTGATCGCAGCGCATCCGCAGCGCCGATCGGCCGATCGTCTGGAACCCGACTTCGTCCTAACGGTTATTTGATCGGGCCGCGGGTGCGCGACGGCAAGTCGCGCCCGCGCTGCCCGCATTGGCGCGGCGTATTGCAAGCGCTTGTGCGCTTTTTTTCAGGAGAACGCCATGGCGAAGAAGAGGAAGCGCAAATATTCCCCCGGGGCTGGACGAGACGTCGAAAGCGAGATGCGCCGCTACAAGCGTGGCACGGCACGAAGCGGCAAAGGCGGCCGTGGCGGCAAGGTGAAAAGCCGCAAGCAGGCGATCGCTATCGGATTGTCGAAAGCTCGCAAAGAGGGCAAACGGGTGCCGAAGAAGAAGTAATTCGAGGCCGCCCAAATGCCGGCCAGCGCATGTCGCGACTTGCCGATTATGTTGATGTCATCCGCTTGAAACCGAGCTGGTTGCGGCGTTCGCCCGGCGCATGGCTCCGCAAGTGCAGCAGGATTTTAGGACCTGGGCTGATCACCGGCGCGGCCGACGACGACCCCTCCGGCATTGTCACCTATTCGATGGTCGGCGCGCAGCACGGCTTGTCGCTGCTGTGGACCGCCTGGGCGATGTGGCCGTTGATGGCCGGCGTGCAGATGATGTGCGCGCGTATCGGCCTGGTCACCGGTGAGGGTCTGGGCAAGGTATTCAAGCGCAAGTTTCCGCGCGGCGTCGTGATGGCCGTGTGCTGCGGACTATTCGTTGCCAACAGCATCAATATCGCTGCCGACCTGTCCGGAATGGCGGCGGCCGGCGAGATGGTGTTTAGCGTCAGTGCCTTGGTTCTGGTCCCGCTGTTTGGCGCGGCTATCGCTCTCGCGCTGGTGTACTGGCACTACGAGCGGATCGCGACGATGCTGAAATGGCTGGTGCTGTCGCTGTTCGCCTACGTGGTGACGGCTTTTCTCGTCCATCCGAATTGGGGCGAGGTTGCCAGGGCCACGTTTCTGCCATCGCTGCCGCGCGGCACCAATGTGTGGCAATCGATTGTGGCGCTGCTCGGCACCACCATCAGCCCGTATCTGTTCTTCTGGCAATCCTCGCTGGAGGTCGAGGAGCTCGAGGCAAACGGCCAATCGCGCAAGTCGCGACGCACGCGCGCGACCAGAACGCGGCTTCTGGACCGCGCAGTCGACGTCGGTACCGGCGGTTTTCTGTCCAATCTGATCGCCTTCTTCATCATCCTGACTGGCGCTCTGACCTTGCACCAGCGCGGCATCACCGATGTTGCGACCTCGCGGCAGGCTGCGGAGGCGCTGGCGCCGCTGGCCGGCAATTTCGCCGCCGGGCTGTATGCGCTGGCCATCGTTGCGGTCGGTCTGCTCGCCATACCTACGCTTGCCGGCTCGGCCGGTTATGCATTCAGCGAGGCTTTCAACTGGCCGCACGGCCTGAGCAAGAAATTCTCCGACGCCCACGCGTTCTACGGCGTGATCCTGCTATCGGTGGCGTTCGGCATCTGCAGCGATTTCCTCAAAGTCAATCCGATGAAGTTTCTGTTCTGGTCGGCCGTGATCAACGGCGTGCTGGCGCCGTTCCTGCTGTGCGGCATTCTTCTGATTGCGGGCGACCGGACCATCATGAAGACGCAGACCAGCTCGCTGCTCAACAGGATGGTGGTGGGCATCACCACCCTGGCGATGTTCGCTGCGGCGTTGGCGATGGCCTACGGGATGTGGCATGGCGGCGTCTGAGGCCGTATCACGGCGCGATGAAGCGCCGCCGGTTATCGTTTGCCGCTCTAACGCTGGCGCTTTGTTACGGCATGGAATAGCTGTGAGGGCGACCGAACGGGAAGGAGCGCGCCATGCCCGGCAAACGCATTCAGATCGACGACGAGACCTGGGCCGCGCTCGACCTGTTGGCGCGCGACCGGATGATGACCTTTCAGGAACTGGCCGACGAAGCCTTCGCCGACCTCTTGAAGAAGCACGGCCGGCCGGTCGACCTCCGCTCGGCGTTGCGGCGTAGCGCCGGCGCGAGCGCGGTGGTCATTCCGCTGAACAAGCGCAAAGCCAAGGAGCCGCGGCAACGGGGCGGTAAGCACGGCCGCTGAAACTTTGGCTGGCTGCTCCGACCGACGGCGTAATGCGACGAGATATTTTCACTAACCGGCTTTTCGCCGTGCCACCGGTCGGTGCGCCTTCTTTGCGGGAGCTTCCTTGGCTTTCTTGCCGGGAATCGGCAGCAGCATCTCGCGCTGGCCGTCGACCCGCTTGCGACTTTTCTTGGCCGGACGCGCCGCCGGGCGCTCACCTTCCGCTTTGAGGCTCTTGCGCAACGCATCCATCAGATTGACGACGTTGGACGGCGCGCGCTCTTTCGGCTGCTCGATCTTTTCGCCGCGCTGCTTCTTGCGCAGCAACTCCTTCAACGCGTCCTCGTATTCGTCCTGGAATTTTTCCGGCTGGAATTTGCCTCGCTTGGTGTCGACAATGTGGGTGGCGAGATCAAGC
>JASHXZ010000590.1 GCA_030043285.1 Xanthobacteraceae bacterium
GAGGAAGGCGTGATCGATTCGCTCGTGCACGGCCCGCTCGGCTTTCCGGTGGTCGACCTGCACGTCGCGCTGATCGACGGCTCGTACCACACGGTGGACTCCTCCGACATGGCGTTCCGCACCGCCGGCCGCATCGGCATGACCGAAGGCTTGCCGCAATGCCAACCGGTGCTGCTTGAGCCCATCCATCTGGTCGAGATCGTGTGTCCGACCGAAGCGACGGCGAAGATCAACGCGTTGTTGTCGGGCCGCCGCGGCCAAATTCTCGGTTTCGACACGCGCGAAGGCTGGGACGGCTGGGACACCGTGCGCGCCAAAATGCCGGAATCCGAGGTCGGCGATCTGATCGTGGAAATCCGCTCGGCGACCGCCGGCGCCGGCACCTTCACGTTCAAGTTCGACCACATGGCCGAGCTGACCGGCCGCACCGCCGACCAGATCGTCGCCGCGCGCCGCGCCGCGGAGTGAGTGGTTTCCTCTGTCATCCGTCATCCTGCGGCGGCCGCGCGAAGCGTGGCCCTCGAAGGATGCGGCCGAGGTGACGGACAAAGGGTTATGCAAAACTCTCCGCAATCCGGTTACGCTTCGCAAAGCATAATGTGTGTCGACGTTGTGGCATTAACGGTGCCGTTCTTTGTCGTGGGTCATAATCGGCGTCTATCGATGAAAACGCCGCGTGATGGCGGCGCAGCTTTGAACCGTAATGCTGCAAGCTCTGCAAAAGCTGTTTGCCGCCAAAGCGGATGAGCCCGAGCCGGTCAATCGTAAGCTGACGCTTGGCGACGTGCTGCGGCTTGACCTGTTCGAGCTGTGGTACCAGCCGAAGATCGATCTGCGCGCCAAGCGTTTGGTCGGCGCCGAGGCGCTGGTGCGCGCCCGCCGGCGCGACGGCAGCCTGATCAGTCCTGGCGCGTTTCTGCCCGGCGCCGCCGAAGCCGACATGCTGGCGCTGACCGAACGCGTCATCCTCACCGCGTTGCGCGACTTCGAGGACTGCGCCGCGCAGGGCGCCACGCTGAAGCTGTCCGTCAACGTGCCGGCTTCGGCCTTCGTCAAGCTGCCGATCGCCCAGATGCTGCGCGAGGAGCGGCCGAAGACCGGCAACTGGCCGGGCCTCATCCTCGAAGTCACCGAAGACGAGGCGATGCACGACCTGAAAATCGCCAACGAGGTCGCGGACGAATTGCGCGTGCTCAACTGCTCGCTGGCGCTCGACGATTTCGGCACCGGGCATTCGTCGCTGGCGCGGCTGCGCCAATTGCCGT
Source organism: Xanthobacteraceae bacterium (assembly GCA_030043285.1). Taxonomy (GTDB): domain Bacteria; phylum Pseudomonadota; class Alphaproteobacteria; order Rhizobiales; family Xanthobacteraceae; genus BOG-931. The sequence continues at coordinate 1,266 of JASHXZ010000590.1, forward strand.
TCAGCGAGCTCAAGATCGACCGCTCCTACGTCACCAATTGCCACATCGACAAGGTCAACGCCGGCCTGTGCGAGACCATCGTCGAGCTCGCCAAGCGCTTCGATCTGAAAACCGTGGCCGAAGGCATCGAAACCCCGCACGAGAGCCACAAGCTGCAAGGCATCGGCTGCGACATCGGCCAGGGCTACTTGTTCGCCAAGCCGATGCCGAAAGCGGCGTTCGTCGCGCTGCTCGGCCGGCGCATGATCGGCGCGCCGAAGCGCCCCGAAAGGCGCTCCAGCGCCGCAACCGTGCTGCGCGGGCTGTTCGCGGAAACGTAACGGCGCCGCAGCTATTAGATTCCCCGTTCTACTCCGTGTCATCACCCGCGAAGGCGGGTGATCCAGTAATCACCGGCTGCAACGCTCTTGCCGATCGCTTGCGATTACTGGATGCTCCGCTTTCGCGGAGCATGACAGGCCGGTAAATTGTCTCGCTCCGATCGAAGCAGATGCGGAGCATCCTCATGCCAGCCTATTGGGTCGCGCGTTCGAAGATCAACGATCCGGCCGAATACAAGAAATACACCGACCTCGTGCCGGCCATCATCGCCAAGCACGGCGGCAGGGTTTTGGCGCGCGGTGGCCGCTACCAGATCATGGAGGGGCCGCAGAAATTCCAGCGCTTCGTGGTGATCGAATTTCCGACCTTCGAGCAGGGTGTCGCCTGCTTCCAGTCCGACGAATACAACAAAGCCGCCGCCTTCCGCCGCGCCAAGGGCGCCGGCGAGGTGGAGACCATTGTCGTCGATGGGGGAGATGCGACCTGAATTCCTCATCCTGAGGCGCGAGCGAAGCGAGCCTCGAAGGATGTAGGCCGAGGCGCCCGGGCCTCATCCTTCGAGGGCCGCTTTGCGGCCGCCTCAGGATGAGGAAATAAGTTTACGCCGCGGCGCGCGGTTCGCCGCCGCCGGGCGGCGGGATCGGCAGGCCGTCGGCCGAGTATTCGTTGAGCTTGTTGCGCAAGGTGCGGATCGAGATGCCGAGCACGTTGGCGGCGTGGGTGCGGTTGCCGAGGCAATGCTTGAGCGTTTCGAGGATCAGGTCGCGCTCGACTTCGGCGACGGTGCGGCCGACGAGCGCGCGTGACACCTGCTCGGCGGCGAGCGCCGCGTGCGCCACCGCGCCCGCGCTGCGCTGCTGATCGAGCCGCACGCCGTCGGGCGCGAGGATCGCTTCGGGGCCGACCTCGGCGCCGCTCGCCATCAGCACGGCGCGATGCATGGTGTTTTCCAGCTCGCGCACATTGCCGGGCCAGTAGTTGACGGCGAGCGTGCGCCGCGCCTCCGCCGATAAAGGCCGCATCGGCACGCCGTTCGCCGCCGCGTATTTCTTGACGAAATAGTCGGCGAGCTCGAGCACGTCGGCCGGCCGCTCGCGCAGCGGCGGAATCTTCAAGTTCACGACGTTGAGCCGGAACAGCAGATCCTCGCGGAAGCTGCCGGCGCGCACCGCCTCGGCGAGGTTGCGGTTCGAGGTGGCGATGATGCGGATGTCGACCGGCACCGGCCGGGTGCCGCCGACGCGATCGATCACGCGCTCCTGGATGGCGCGCAAAAGTTTCGCCTGCAGCCGCACATCCATCTCGGAGATTTCGTCGAGCAACAAGGTCGAGCCGTTGGCCTCCTCGAACTTGCCGACGCGACGCGCCACTGCGCCCGTGAAGGCGCCTTTCTCGTGGCCGAACAATTCGGATTCCAAGAGCGATTCCGGCACCGCGGCACAATTGAGCGAGATCAGCGGTTTTTTGGCGCGATGCGAGCGCACGTGCACGTAGCGCGCCAGAACTTCCTTGCCGGTGCCGGAATCTCCGGTGATCAGCACCGACGCCTCGCTCGGCGCCACCTGCTGGGCGAGCTTGACGACGCGTGCCATGGCTTCGTCGCGGTAGATCAGCTCACGCGTGTCGTCGGCCACTGCGGCGAGCACTGCCGCGATCAGCTCCGGATCCGGCGGCAGCGGGATGTACTCCTTGGCGCCGGCCTGGATGGCGGCGACCGCGGCGCGGGCGTCGGTGGCGGTGCCGCAGGCGACGATCGGCACATGAATGTGCTCGGCTTCCAGCCCGCGCACCAATTCGCGGATCGCGACGGCGACGTCCACCATCAACAGATCGGCGCCGCGGCCGGCGCGCAGCACGGCAAGCGCCTGGGCGATGTCGGCGGCGTGGGTGACGCTGGCGCCCTTGTCCATCGCGAGCTTGGTCGCGGTGGTGAGCTGGCCGTCGAGCGTGCCGATGATGAGGAGCCGCATGGCTTTATTCCTTTTTTGCGCCCTTTTAGGAACGCTCCGCCCGGATGATTTCCGTTATCGTCACGCCGAGCTTTTCCTCGACCAGCACCACTTCGCCGCGCGCTACCAGCCGGTTGTTGACGTAGATGTCGATCGCCTCGCCGACCTTGCGGTCGAGCTCGAGCACCGTGCCGGGGCCGAGCTTGAGCAAATTGCCGACGTCCATGCGGGCGCGGCCGAGTACCGCCGAAACCTGGACCGGCACGTCGAACACCGCTTCGAGGTCCGCGGCGACCCGGGTGGTCGGCCCCTCCGGTTCCGCGGCCGGCGGCATGTCGGCGTGCGCTCCGCCACCTTCAAGGTTCGGCAACGTGACTTTTACGTCGTCGCTCATCTGGCGATCTCCTCAACATAACGCTGCGCGTCGGCAGTGGCGGCTGCGGCAGCCGGGGCGGTCGGGACACGTCGAGCCGAAATATACGCGGCGACCGCGGCGCCGATGACGGCTTCGACGCCGGCGCTGTCGCGGTTGACGCCGCCGTCGGCCCATTCGATGCGGCAGTCGCCCGGCGCGATCTCCGGCTCGGCGAGCACGACCAGCCGGCCCTCGAAGCCGCGCGCGCGAACGATGGCATCGAGCTTCTCGCGCGCCGTGGCGTACAGCGTGTCATGAATTCGCACCGCGATGTGCGGCGCGGTAACGAGCTGCCCGAAGCAGTCGCTCGCCAGCGCGGCGATTTCGGCGAACGGCTCGCCCGCGATCAAGGACGGCGCCAGTTTTCGGGCGACCGCGACCGCGACTTCGACCGCTTCGCATTCGAGCCGCGTTTCGATCGCCGTCAAGGCTTTGGTTGCTTCGGCAATGCCGTTCGCGATGCGCTCGAGCGCGCCGGCGATGCGCCGCTCGGCTTCGGCCTTGGCGTCCGCTTGCGCCTCGGCGTAACCGCGCCGATGGGCCGCGGCCTCCGCCTCGGCGAGCTTTTGCGCGTGGTCGGCGAGCGACATCGCCGGCTTGCGGTTGGCGCCGCCGGCAAAATCGACATCGAACAGGAATTTGGTCGGCGCGTTCATTGCCATGCTCAATAAATCAGCTCTTCTTCGCCGCGGCTCTTGGAGATGATGATCTCACCCTTGGCGGCGAGGTCCTTGGCGAGGTTGACCAAGAGCGCCTGCGCCTCGTCGACCTCGCGCAGCCGCACCGGGCCCATCGCCTGCATGTCGTCGATCAGCATCTTGGCGGCGCGCGTCGACATGTTGGACAGGAAGAATTGGCGCACCGGCTCGGCGGCGCCCTTGAGCGCCACCGCAAGCTTGTCCTTCTCGATATGGCGCATCAGCGTTTGCGTCGAGGCGGTGTCGAGCTTGGTGAGATCGTCGAAGGTGAACATCAGCGTCTTGATGCGCTCGGCGCTTTCGGGATTATCCTCCTCCAGCGCGGTAAGGAATCGCGTCTCGGTCTGCCGGTCGAAATTGTTGAAGACCTCGGCCATCACCTCGTGGGCGTCGCGCCGCCGCGTCTGCGACAGGCTCGACATGAACTCGGTGCGGAGCGTCTGCTCGACCCGCTCCAAAACCTCCTTCTGTACCGCTTCCATGCGCAGCATGCGGTTGATGACGTCGAGCGCCAAATCCTCGGGCAGGATCGCCAACACCCGCGCCGCGTGGTCGGGACCGATCTTCGACAGCACCACCGCGACGGTCTGCGGGTATTCGTTCTTCAGATAGTTGGCGAGCACCTCTTCCTGGACGTTGGACAGTTTCTCCCACATGTTGCGGCCGGCGGGGCCGCGGATTTCGTCCATGATGTTGCCGACCCGCTCGGGTGGCAGATATTGCTGCAACAGGCGCTCGGTGGCGTCGTAATTGCCCATCAGTGCGCCCGACGCCGACATCCGCGAGACGAATTCGAGCAGCAGGTTCTCGACCAGCTCGGCCTCGACGGTGCCGATGGTCGACATCACGATGGAGATCTGCCGCAACTCGTCGTCGTCGAGCATGCTCCAGATCTTGGAACCGTGCTGCTCGCCGAGCGCCAGCATCAGCACCGCGACGCGCTCGGGCCCGGTGAGCTGGCGCTTTGGCGCCGGCGCGCCGATCCGGCCGGCAACGCTCGTCAGCGCGTTGTCGGCCTCCTTGCGGTCGACGCCGTTCTCTCTTTTTTCGTATGCGGATGGCATGGCGGATCAGGCGGCGGCGCTTTCGTGCAGCCATGAACGAATGATGGAGACGGTCTCACCCGGGTTGCGGGCGGCGATCTCGCCGACCTTTTGCACCGATTGAGCGTGGACTTGGCCCTGGACCTGCGCGAGGTCGATCATCTTCGAGGTTTCGCTTGGCTCGCCCGAGAAGGTCGGCCCGCTTTCGACGATTGCGGTCCCGCCTGCTTCGCTTGGCGCTGCGGCGGCGCCGGTAGCGGCCGGCAGCGCCGCGACCGCCTCAGCGGGCGCCAGCACGCGCCGCACCAGCGGCCGGACCACGAGCAGTAGCACCGCGAGGCCGAGCAGCCCCATGACCACGGTCTCGATCGCCTGCATGATGTCGTCTTTGGAAAGGTGCAGGCCCGAGAGCCAGCCGGCCGGCGCGGCGATGGGCTGCGGCAGCGGCTCGGCAAAGCGCAGATTGACCACCTCGACTTGGTCGCCGCGCTTCTGATCGAAGCCGATGGCCGAGCGCACCAGCGCGGCGATCTGGTCGATCTCCTCTTTGCTGCGCGGCTTGTAGACGATCTCGCCCTTGTCGTTCTTGCTATAGGTGCCGTCGACCAGCACCGCGACCGAGATGCGGTTGACGCGGCCGCCTTCGCTCACTTCGGTCCTGGTGGTCTTCGAAATCTCATAGTTGACGGTCTCTTCGGATTTGCGGCTCTCGTCGCGCGGCGTCGCGGCGGCATCGCCGGTCGCGGCTTGGCGCTGCTGCTGCACGCCCTGCGGTATTTCGTTGCCGACCGTGACCTGGTTGGAATTGGCGGCGTTGCTCGCGGTGCTTTCCTCGCGGGTCTGGCTGGAGCGGACGACGCGGCCGTCGGGATCGAATTTGTCCGAGGTTTCGGTGACGCGGTTGAAATCGAAATCGGCGGTCAATTGCACGCGGGCGTGGTCCGGTCCGACCACCGAGGTGACGATCTGCTCGATCTGCTGGCGCAGCCGTTTTTCGAACGCGACCTGCCGTTCGTCGGCGCCGACGTCGCTGCCGCCGTTATCGTCGCCGGCGCCGTCTGCCAGCAGGTTGCCGGCTTCATCGACGATCGAGATCCGCTGCGGCCGCAACCCGTTCACCGCCGTGGCGACGAGATGGCGGATGGCGCGGACCTGGGTCGGCTCCAACGTGCCAAGCACCCGGAGCACGATCGACGCCGATGGCTCGACCTTGTCGCGCGAGAACAGCGGCCGTTCCGGCATGACCAGGTGCACGCGGGCGTCCTGCACCCGGTCGAGCGTGCGGATGGTGCGGGAGAGCTCGCCCTCGAGCGCCCGCACCGCGTCGATGTTCTGCACGAAGCTCGTGGTGCCGAGCGAATCGGTGCGGTCGAAGATTTCGTAGCCGACGCCGCCGCCCTTGGGCAGGCCGCTCTGAGCGAGCTGCATGCGCAACCGCGCCACCCGGTCCCTCGGCACCAGGATGACGTTGCCGTCGCCGCGCAGCTGGTAGGACACCGCCTCGCGGTCCAGCTCTTTGGCGATGGCGGCGGAATCGTCCATCGTCAGGTTGATGAACAGCGGCGTCATGTCCGGCGCGGTGACGCGCAGAATGATGAATGCGAAGAAGCCGATCAGCGCGATGGTGACGGCGCCCATAGCGGCGAGGCGCGGCGCACCAAGCGTCTTGACGAACTCCAGTATGTTTTGCACCGAGCCCCATCCCCCCGAGGCGAACGCGATGGGCAAGATTTGCCCGGTGGATGGTTAGCGCCCGGTTAATGAGGCGCCATTTAGCGAGTGGCGAAATGGCGAATAGCGAATGGGGGAAGAATAAGTTCCCCCTATTCGCCATTCGCTACTCGCCATTCGCCCAAATGAAAACGCCGGCATGCAGCCGGCGTCGTTTGGCGACGAATGATGAAGGGCAGCTATGCGCGGTACTGTTGGATCCGCGTCGTGCGCAGGCCGGCCAAGCCATGCTGGTCGATCGAGTATTGCCAGGAGAGAAACTCTTCGACGGTCAGCGTATAGCGGCTGCACGCTTCTTCCAGCGACAAAAGCCCGCCGCGGACAGCCGCCACGACCTCCGCCTTGCGACGGATGACCCAACGTTTGGTCCCCGGCGCTGGCAGATCCGCGATCGTCAGCGGAGAACCGTCAGGCCCGATGACATACTTGACCCTCGGGCGATGGGGCTCAGTCATAGTCACTCTCACGAACTCGAACGCGACAAGAGCGAACATTACGGGCGGCCGCTTAAAATTTGCCTAAGCCTGACGGGCATTTGGCGATATTGATTCGTAAATGGCGGCCAATTCCGCCTTGCCGCAGGTCGCGTCGGTCTGCCGTCGGCGGAGCCCGCTCGGCGGCCAGCGCCTAAAAGCTGCGCCTATAAGAGTTGGCTCAAACTGTTGATCGTGCTGGTGAGGCTGCCGATGTTGCTGTTGAGGGTGCTCAGGCTGCTGGTGAGGCCGCTGCTGCTGCCGCTGCCGCCGCTGTTGATCGACTGGATACTGCTCATCGGCACCGTTTGGCCGCCCACCGTCAGCGTCGGCGGATTGGCGCTGGTGTTGACGGCGGAAACCACCCCTTGCACCTGGGTCGACACCGATACCGCCTGGCCATTGGCGCCGGTGGCGGTGATCGAGAGCGTGTAGTTGCCGTCAGGCCAGGTCACGCCGTTACTGCCCTGGCCATTCCAGGTGTAGGTCTGGGTGCCGGCATTGAGCGCGGTGGTTCCGGTAAACACCGTCTGGCCTGACGAATTTGTGATCGAGACATTCCCTGTCGCCGCCGAGGGCGAGTTCAAGGTCCAGGTCGCCGGGCTATTGCTGGCATTGGCCAGCGCCGCGCTGTTGCCGCTGACCGTGACGGTCGCGCCCACCAATTGCAGTCCGGCCAGGTCCGTGCTGGCCTGCTGCAGCGAAATCATCGTTTGCATGTTGGTGTTGGTGTCGATCTGCTGCTCGACCGAGGCGAATTCGACAAGCTCCTGGGTGAACGAATTGGAGTCCATCGGACTGAGCGGGTCCTGGTTCTGCAGCTGGGTGGTCAGGATCTGCAGAAACTCGTCGAAATTGCCGGCGATCTGCTGCGACGACGTGTTGTTGATGCCTGCCGCGGTCGAGGCGGCCGAAGTGCTGGCTACGGGAGTGGTTGTCGTGGTCATGGTTCGCCCTTACGAATTGCTGCTCACACCCTGATGTCGAGGCCGTTGCCTAACCTTAAGCGTGCGTAAATCTGCGCGGTGTCGATCGGCGCGACGTCGGACTGCGGGATGAGGACTTGCGGCGGCGGAGCCTGCTGCTGCTGGCCGCCGGAGCCGCCGTTCTGTCCGGTGAAGGATTGGTCGCGCAGCGTGAATTGCAGGCCGTTGTCGGCCGTCTTCAATCCGGCTTGCTCGAGCGCCTGTTGGAGCTGCGGCTGCTGGCTTTGCAGCAGCTGCAGCGTGTCGGCGCGATCGACGGTGACATGCGTCGTCACCTGGCCGCTGCCGTCGACGCCAAGCCGCACGTCGATACGGCCCAGTTCGGGCGGATCGAGCCGGATGTCGAATTGGCTCGAGCCCCCCTGCGCCCGCGCGGCGATCGCGACTGCAAGTCCGGCAAGCGGAACGGGCGTATCGCTGCCGGCGGCGGCAGGCGTCGTGCCGTTCGTCGTCATCGCATTCGTTGCGAACACGCCGAAGTTCGGTGCGATGGTCGCATTGGCGGAAGCAGCCGGCGCGGCCGAAACGCCGGCGCCGTTGAGCGCCGTCGCTTCGGCCCGCGCGCCGACCTGCTCCGCGCCGCCGGAAGAAGCAAAGCCGATCTGAGTCAACAAGGTCGTGGTCGCGGCGCCAGGGGTTTGCGGCTGGCCCGGCGTCTGCTGCGCGCTGATCGTGGACGCAGAATTGTCGCCTGTCGTTGGGTCCAAAGCAGCGGACGTCGAACCGTCCGTTCCGCCGGAGTCGGTCGTGGAGGCTGAAGCCGCTGGGTCGGCGTCGCTCGCTTGAGCTGGCGTGTTCTGGCCGACCGGTGCGGCCGCCGACGTTGTTTTGGCCCGACCCTTGAGGACGTCGGTCACGGTTGATCCAGTTTTTGCCGCCACCGGCGCGGCATTGGCGGCTGCGTTGCCGCCTATAGCCACCGCCACCGGCTGCGCCGCACTGAGCGACGGAAGCTGCGCTGACATCGCGCTCGACGAATCACTCGCTGGGTCCGCCGCGTCGTTATTTTGGTCGTCCTTGCCGCCCGGTGTCTTGCCCGCACCCGGCGTCCCGCTGTTGGCTGCGGCAAGCCCATTGGCATTAAGGGCAGCATTGAACGCCGCCGCGACTGCCGCGTCGCTCGCCGTATCGGTGCTGTCGTTGGCCGCCGAGTCGGGCGTTGCGGGCGCGCTGGCGGCCGGTGGGCTACTAATGGTCGAGTTCGCATTCCCATTGCTTGTTGCATCCGCCGCACTGCCATCGCCGGTCGGAGTTGGCGCCTGCGCGACCTTCGCGGCCGCATTCCCCACCGCCTTGCCTGAATTGCCGTGGGCAGGATTTCGTGATGCCGCAGTCCCTTTCAGCGCGCCTATGGCATTGGCGCTTTGCGCCGCCGCACCGTTGGCCGCCGTAACGGCGCCGGCGCCAGGCGCGCCATTGCCGGTCGGCTCCGATGGTGAGGATGCTCCCGCATTGGCACTTTGAGCCGGCGCTGCATTGGGCTGTGCACCGGTGCCCAGCGTATTGCCAGCCGATGTGGATGTCCCCGCGTTGGCCGCAGATGCCAAATGGCTGGCGTCTTGGAATGTCGGCTCATTGGCGGCGGTCGCTGCCCAGGCGTCCGAGGTTGGGGCTGCGGTCGCCGTCGCGGCGTCAAGCAGCGCCGCAAAGGGCGACGAGTCAGTCTGCGGTGCGGAAGATTGTGGCCATTGCGCCGCCCCACGCGACAACGCAATGCTGACGTCGGACGAAATACTGGCTGCACTCGGCACTGCGCGACTCCCAGGACCCACGATCGCTCGCGCTTGGGCTTGCAACCCGCGGGCCAGCTTGTCGCGCAAAAAAGCGGTTAAATATCAATCGGTTAACGGAGCAACCATCGAGCCGCGTCGCGATCTCTCTGCCGCCGCAGGCAAATTTTGCCGGGTCCGGGTTCCGACAGGCTCCGTTATCCAGCCGGCCGATAGCGCTGGCTCGCTCTCACACTTATAGTAAGGACCACGAGGGCGGCTCCTGTCGCCGCCCCAATCCAGTCAGGAGCAGCGCCGCCTCGCCATGCGTAACAGCCTCGATATCGAGGGCCGGCCGTCACAGACGCGGGTCGTCGTCGCCATGTCGGGTGGCGTCGATTCCTCGGTCACCGCGGCGCTGCTCGCCGAGGCCGGCTATGACGTGGTTGGCATCACGCTGCAGCTTTACGACCATGGTGCCGCCACGCACCGCAAGGGCGCCTGCTGTGCCGGCCGCGACATTCACGATGCCCGCGCGGTCGCCGAGCGCATCGGCATTCCGCATTACGTGCTCGACTATGAAAGCCGCTTCAAGGAAGCGGTGATCGACCGCTTTGCCGAAAGCTACGTCGCCGGCGAGACGCCGGTGCCGTGCGTGGAATGCAATCAGTCGATCAAGTTTCACGACCTGCTCGACACCGCGCGCGAGCTGGGCGCCAAAATTCTGGCGACCGGCCATTACGTGGCATCGCGGGCGCTGCCGGGCGGCGGCCGCGGACTCTTTCGCGCGCGCGAGGCGGAGCGGGACCAGAGCTACTTTTTGTTCGCCACCACGCCCGCGCAGCTCGACCTGTTGCGCTTTCCGCTCGGCGACCGCAGCAAGGCTGAGACCCGCGAACTGGCGCGGCGCTTCGGCCTTGCGGTCGCCGACAAGCAGGACAGCCAGGATATCTGCTTCGTGCCGACGGGGCATTACGCGCAGGTGATCGAGCGGCTGCGTCCGGGCGCTGCCGGACCGGGCGACATCGTCGATCTCGACGGGCGCGTGCTGGGCCACCACGACGGCATCATTTATTTCACCGTCGGCCAGCGCCGCGGCCTCGGCATCGCCGCCGGCACGCCGCTTTACGTGGTGCGGCTCGAGGCGGCCACGCGCCGCGTCGTGGTTGGACCGCGCGAGGCGCTGCGCACGAGCCGCATCCGGCTCCGCGACGTCAATTGGCTCGGCGACGGTTCGATCGACGGGGTTTTGGACGGCCGGCGCGAGGTCTTCGTCAAAGTGCGCTCGACGCGGCCGCCGCAGCCGGCCTGGCTCTGCCGCGGCGACGCCGGCGGCGTCGAAGTCGAGTTGATCGCCAGCGAAGACGGCGTCTCGCCCGGCCAGGCTTGCGCCTTCTACGACGCGGCCGAAGGTCAGGCGCGCGTGCTCGGCGGCGGCTTCATCGCCAGCACCGTCGCGGCGGCGCGCGTGAGCCGCGCCGGCGCCGCCATGGCGATCGCGCGCTGAAGCGCCGCGCCGGCACGCCGATGCACCAGCTGTACCGCGGATCGCAATCGTACGATTTCCCGGGCTCACTTCCTCTCGATCAGAGAAAGCCGTCGATCGCAACGGCTGGCGTGTGTTTCGAAAGGATTTTTCTGTCAAGGGTCTTCGACCGCCGAAGGCGGCGCTTCGCGCCCTTGACAGAAAAATCCTTT
>JASHXZ010000591.1 GCA_030043285.1 Xanthobacteraceae bacterium
TGGAGCCGCCGGCGAAGGTCGCGCAATTGCAGACGAAAATGCCGACGCTGCCGGCGACGATCAGGCCGTTGTTCCAAATGTTGCCGCTGAAGGTCGACACATTGGTCAGCGAGATGCCGGTGAAGAGCGCACCGATCCGGCCCGAATTCGTAATGTCGCCGGAAAACGCGCTGACGCCCGAGACCTCGATGCCGTCGAAGCCGGCAACGATCGTGCCCGCATTGCTGACATTGCCGACAAAGGACGACACGCCGGCGACCGCGGTGCCGGTCGCCGAACCGCCGACATGAATGCCGGAAACGGCCGCTCTGATCGTGCCGGTGTTGAGAATGTCGCCCGAAAAGATCGATATGCCGGCTGAGGCGCTGGTACCAAGGGACAAGGCGTGGCCGCCGACGAAGATGCCGTCCGCGCTGACCGAGGTGATCCTGCCTGAATTGGTGACGCCGCCGGAGAACATGCTGATCGTGACCGATGCGCCGGTCCCAATCGCAGTCCCGCCGACCATGATGCCGGGACCCCTCGCCAATATCCGACCCGAGTTGCTGATGCCGCCGCCGAAGGTCGAGATGGTCACGGCGACGCCGGAACCGAGGACGGCGCCACCAACCGAAATACCGCCGCTGATCGCCGTGATCCTGCCGGAGTTGGTGATGCCACCGGAGAAGGTGGATATCGTCACGGCAGCATGGGAGCCGGCCGCGACGCCGCCGACCAGGATGCCGCTGCCGGTGCGCGCCGTAATGGTGCCCGAGTTGCTGATGGCGCCGGAAAAGTTCGAGATCGAAATCGTTCCGCCGGACGACGCCAGGCCGCCGACAACGATGCCATGACCGGCCCTGATGGCGCCGCTGTTGCTGATGTTGCCGGAAAAACTCGAGAGCGAAACCAGTCCGCCGAAAATGGCCTTGCCGCCGACGATGATGCCGTTCGCGGTCGCGTGCGTGATGGTCCCGGAATTGCTGATGCTGCCGGTGAACGTCGAAATCGTCAGGGCCCCGCCCGACACAGCCGAGCCGCCGACGAAAATGCCGTTGGCGTGCGCCGTGATCGTGCCGGAGTTCGAGATGGCGCCGCCAAAGGTGGAAATCGTCGTGGTCGAGCCATTGCTGGTGGCCTTGCCGCCGACCCAGATGCCGTTGCGGCTCGCCGAGACCATGCCGGAATTGGTCACGCCGCCGTTAAAGGTCGAAATCGTCATGGTGCCGCCGGCAGTCGCCTTGCCGGCGACCAAGATGCCATCGCGGGCCGTGATCGTGCCGGCATTGCTGATGCCGCTGGAGAAGGCGGAGATCTCCACAACGCCGTTGCAGGCACAGGCTCCGACTCCGACACCGCTAGCGTTACTCGCCGTGATCGTGCCCGAATTGGTGATGCCGCCGCCAAAAGTCGAGATCTTCAGCAAGCCGCCGGCCAAGGCCGAGCCGCCGACGATGATGCCGCCGACGAAGCCGGCCGCGATGGTGCCGGCATTGCTGATACCGCCGGTGAGCGTCGGACCGGCGATCAAGATCGCCGTGCCGGCGGACGTGATCGCGCTGTGATTGTCGATCGAAATGCCGCCGTTGATGATGCCGGTGCTGGAGATCGAGCCAGTGACCGTGCCATTGACCAAAGCGATGCCGGACGGGCTGATCGTGCCTTCGTTGGTGATGTTGCCGGTGAAGCTGGTGTTTTGGACGCAGACGTTGGCGGTGGTGTGCGCGGCCGGATTGTCGAAGCCCGCCGAAACGGTGTGCACGCAGGACGCCGCCCACGCCGATGGCATGCCTGTCCCGATCAGAAGCGCCATCGCCGAACTCGACAGCAACAAGGCGCGCCTGCGCCGCCGCGCATACATCGACAAAATACCCCATCCCGGGCGTTGCCGCCCGGTGTCGGAATAACATCAAAAAGTCTGCCGCGGGCAGATTGTGGCATGCCGCGCGCCGCGTCGAAATTGAGCAACCGTTTGATTCGCTTAATTCCTGCCCGATGTTGCCCACCGGCCACATAAACTTTGCGCGGGCACGTCAAGCGGCCTTACCGCATTAGCTGCATTAGCGGCATTAGCTGCGGCGCGCGCCGCGTGATATCGAGCCGGCATGAACGAGGCTGTCGGGCAAACCGGCATCATGTCGGCTGGCGACGCGCTCCTTTATGCGGAGCGCTGCCGTGCCGACGGCCGGCTCATGGAAGCCGAGGCGGTCTGCCGCCAAATCCTCTCCGCGCAGCCGAATCTCGCCGAGGCTGCGCACCTGCTCGGCGTGATCGTCCATCAGAACGGCAAGCTCGGCGAGGCGATCGAGCACGTGGAGCGCGCCACCAAGCTGGCGCCGCAGGTGGCGCTGTTTCATGCAAATTTGGGGGAGATGCTGCGTCTTGGCGGCCGACCCAAGCTCGCCGCCGAGGCGGCGCACCGCGCGCTTGCCATCGACCCGAACATGGCCGCGGCCTGGAGCAATCTCGGCGTCGCGCTCTACGAACTGAAAGACTACGAGGAGGCGGCGCGCGCGCAGCGCAAGGCGATCGCGGCGGCGCCGAACTTCGCGCAGGCGCACAGCAATCTCGGCAATGCGCTGCATGCGCTCAAGCGCTTCGACGAGGCGCTCGCCGCCTACCGGCGCGCGCTCGACATCGATCCGAACTTTGCCGACGGTTGGGCCAATCTCGGCACCACGCTGCATCACAGCGGCAGCTTCGACGACGGCATCGTGGCGCTGCGCCGCGCCATTGCGCTGGCGCCGCATCATGCCAATGCGCATTCCGGTCTCGGCATTCTGTTGTTGATGCGCGGCGATTTCGCCGAAGGTTGGGACGAATACGAGTGGCGGCTGCGCTCGAACGAACGCAAAGGACCGCGCTTTCCGGAAAAACCCTGGGAGGGCGACAGCCTCGCCGGCCGACATATTTATGTGCAGGCCGAGCAGGGCTTTGGCGACACCTTGCAGTTCGCCCGCTATCTGCCGCTGCTCGCGGCGCGTGCTGGCAGCGTGACGCTCCGCGTGCATCAACAGCTCGTGACATTGCTGCGCGAGAGTCTGTCCGGCGTCACGGTGTTGGGCGACCGCGGCGATCCGGCACCATATCAATGCGACGCGGTGCTCTTGAGCCTGCCGCGGCTGTTGAAGACCCGGCTCGAAACCATTCCGGCGCAGCTGCCGTATCTGCGCGCGCCGGATGAGGCGTTGCGGCGCTGGCGCGAACGGCTCGGCACCATGAGCGGCCTCAAGGTCGGGCTGGTGTGGGCCGGCAATCCCGAGCACGTCAACGATCACCGCCGCTCGCTCGAACTCAAATTGCTGGAGCCGCTGCTCGCGGCCCGCGGCGCTTCGTTTGTCAGCCTGCAGGTCGGCCCGCGCGCCGGCGATCTGAAAAAGTTGGCGGCCATCGAAGATCTTTCGCCGGCGCTGTCTGATTTCGTCGAGTCGGCCGCGGCGGTGAGCGCGCTCGATCTGGTGATCACGGTCGACACATCGATGGCGCATCTTGCCGGCGCGCTCGGCAAGCCGGTCTGGGTGCTGCTGCCGTGGGTCACCGACTGGCGCTGGATGCTCAGCCGCGACGATAATCCATGGTACCCGACCATGCGGCTGTTTCGGCAGGAGCAGGGCGAGCACTGGCCCACAGTCATCGCGCGCGTCGAGCGAGATCTGAGCGCGGCTGCGGCCGGCGATGTTGCGGCCTTGACGCCGTTCAAGGCCGAGGGCGAGCGTCGCGCCGCGGCGGCTGCCGTCACCGTCGCCGCGGAGGCGGCGCACGCGGCGTCGTTATCGCGGACGCCGACACCGGAAGCCGCCATCCCGCAAAGCCTCAACGCCGGCCAGGCGCTCATCCTTGCCGAGCAGAAACGCCGCCACGGCTTGTTGGCCGATGCCGACGATCTCACGCGCCGCGCCGCCGCGGCCGAACCCGACAATGCCGAGGCCGAGCATATGCTCGGCATCATCGCGCACCAATCGGGCAAGCTTGCCGAGGCGATCGAGCACGTGCGCCGCGCCACAGCGCTCAAGCCCGAGGTCGCGCTCTATCACGCCAATCTCGGTGAGATGTGCCGGCTCGCCGGTCGCATCGACGAGGCGATTGCCGCCGGTCGCCGCGCGCTTGAGCTCAATCCGAATTATCCCGGTGCGCTCAGCAATCTCGGCATCGCGCTGTTCGATCAGGGCAGGTTCGCCGACGCGCTCGCCCAATACGACCGCGCGCTCGCGCTCGACGACACGTTCGCGCAAGCGCACTCGAATCGCGGCAACGCGCTGCAGCGGCTCAAGCGCTTCGCCGAGGCCGAACCGGCCTATCGGCGCGCCGTCGCGCTGCAGGCCGACTTTGCCGACGCCTGGGGCAATCTCGGCACCTGTCTGCGCGAGCTCAAACGGCCGCAGGAAGCCGAAGCTGTCTATCGCCGCGCGCTCGGGTTCAATCCAAATAATCCCGACACGCTCGATAATCTGGCGCTGGCGCTCAAGGATCTCGATCGGCTCGACGAGGCCGCTGACATGGCGCGGCGCGCGCTCGAGATCGAGTCGCGCAGCGACAAGTTCTACGTCCATTACGCCACCATCCTGCTCGACCAGAAAAAAGTCGGCGAAGCCATGGTGGCGGTCAAGCGCGCGCTGGCGCTCAACGCCGACAATCACGACGCCGTCAATCTGATGGGCCGCATCACGTTCGAGTGCGGCGAATTGACGGAGTCGCTGACGTATTTCCGGCGCGCACTCGCGCTCAAGCCGGATCTCGCCGACGCGTTCAACAACATGGGCAACGTGCTCAAAGAGCTAGGCCGGCTCGACGAGGCGCTCGACGCCTATCGCGAAGCGCTGCGGCTCGACCCGGATATCAGCGGCGTCTACGTCAATCTCGCCGATTCAAAAAAATTCACCATCGGTGATCCGCACCTTGCCGCGATGGAAGCGCTCGCGGTCAAGACCAGCGGCTTGTCCAAGACCGACCGCATGCAGCTCGATTTCGCGCTCGGCAAAGCCTACGCCGACGTCAAGGACCATGCGCGCTCGTTCAAGCACCTGTCCGCCGGCAATGCCGCCAAGCGCGCGACCATCGCGTATGACGAAGAGGGGACGTTGGCGCTGTTCGATCGCATCATCGCGGCGTTCAGCCGCGATCTCCTGGCGGCGAAATCGGGCGGCGGCGATCCTTCCGCGGCGCCGGTCTTTATCATCGGCATGCCGCGCTCGGGCACGACGCTGGTCGAGCAGATTATTGCCAGCCATCCGCTCGCTTACGGCGCCGGCGAATTGCAGACCCTCAATGACCTGCTGCTCAACGTCCGCGGCACGGA